>JBEDAP010000285.1:0-4119 GCA_041177705.1 Bacteroidota bacterium | reverse complement strand
TGAAAATTTCCGGGATGGTGGATGAGAGCATGGACAAAGAACAACTCAAGCAGCCGGCTCAACCCTGGGAGTTCAGAAGCAAGCCAGCCTGGCAACGTTTGATCATCATGATTGGTGGTGTTACCGTGAATGTGTTGTTGGCATTTTTTATTTACGCGATGGTTCTGTATACCTGGGGCGAAACCAAGCTTCCGAACAAAAATTTGAACAGTGGAGTGTGGGTAGTGGATTCAGTGGTAAATGAAGTTGGATTGAAAACAGGAGATAAAATTCTTGCTGTAAACGGAGAACCTGTTCCTTATTTTGAAGATTTGAATGCTGCACTCTTGTTGGGAGAAACCATGACTGTTGAAAGAGACGGAAAAGAAGTGGAGTTGGTTATCCCTGTAAATTTTATAGAAAAGATCGTTGAAAAAGGCAAGCGTGCTGTATTGCTGATGCCACGAATACCCTGTTTAGTTGGAGAAGTAAATCCTGAGTCACCTGCATTCAAAAACGGGCTTTTAGCCAAAGATAAAATCATCGGCATCGATTCAATGCGCATCGATTTCTTTGATCAGGTCAAGCCTGCCATTGCGAATCGTGCTGGAGATACTATTGCATTGCATGTAATGAGAGATGGAAAAGAAATGAGCCTTACCACTACCATCAGCAAAGATGCTTCCATTGGATTTTTTCCGGGAGTACCCTCTATGGAAGAGATGAGTGAAGCGGGACTCTATCAATTTGAGGTAAAGAAATATGGATTCTTTGCATCCTTCCCTGCAGGTGTTTCCAAATCTGTTGAAAAGTTGAGCTTCTATGTAGCGCAGTTCAAAAAAATATTGAATCCTTCTACAGGAGCATACAAAGGTTTAGGTGGCTTCAAATCCATGGGATCAATTTTCCCCAAGCACGGTTGGGATTGGGAAGTGTTTTGGAATATCACTGCGTTCTTCTCCATTGTACTGGCTTTTATGAATTTATTGCCGATTCCAGCTTTGGATGGCGGGCACGTAGTATTCACCTTGATTGAAATGGCCACTGGAAGAAAGCCCAGCGAGAAGTTTTTGGAATATGCTCAGATTGTGGGAATGGTAATCCTATTCGGACTCATGATCTATGCCAATGCCAACGATTGGCTCGGTTGGGGAAGAGGGCGTTAGATTAGATATTAATCAACGACGCTGCAAAATTGCGGGCTTCGCCATCGCTTTCCAGGTATTCTTCCAATGTTGGCTTTTCAATGAACGTTATGTTATCCATGGTGCGTTCGATAACTTCTGTCATATCTAGGAAGCCCAATCTATTTTTCAAGAATCCATAGACAGCCAATTCATTGGCTGCATTTAGAATACAAGGAAGATTTCCACCTTTATGCAAGGCCGTCATGGCCAATCCTAAGTTTCTGAATGTTTTGATATCCGGTGGATCAAAAGTCATTACAGCAGACTTTGTAAAATTAAAGCGAGGAAATTCAGTTGGAATTCTTCTCGGATAAGTCATAGCATATTGAATGGGCAACTTCATATCCGGCAAACCCATCTGCGCTTTGATGCTATTGTCGCGAAACTGCACCATGCTGTGAATAATACTCTGCGGATGAATCACCACTTCAATTTGAGAAGGAGCTAAATTGAAAAGCCATCTTGCTTCAATCATCTCCAAGCCTTTGTTCATCAATGTAGATGAATCAATAGATATTTTAGCACCCATGCTCCAATTGGGGTGCTGGATAGCATGCTCACGTTTTACGTTGACGAGGTAATTTGGTTTTTTCCCAACAAAGGGACCACCCGATGCAGTAAGAATTATTTTTTCGATAGGATTGGCTTCCTCTCCTACCAGGCATTGAAAAATAGCAGAGTGCTCTGAATCTACGGGAATAATGGAAACTCCTTTTTCAGCAGCCTTGCTCATAACTACATCACCTGCCACTACCAAGGTCTCTTTGTTTGCAAGTGCAATGGTCTTTCCGGATTCAACTGCACGCAACGTAGGCATGAGTCCCGCAAACCCCACTATACCAGCCATCATCAAATCATAGCAATCCATCGAGGCAGCTTCTTCCAATCCTTTTTCCCCGGCAAATACTTTGATCTCTTTTCCTTGCAATGCTTCTTTTACAGCCTTGTATTTGGAGGTATCAGTTATCACAACAACATCCGGATTGAATTCCAACGCTTGCGCAATGAGTGCTTCGTGGTTGGAATGGGCTGTAAGTATAGCCGCTGTAAATAAATCGGGATTTGACTTGATAACTTCCAAGGTCTGTTTCCCGATGGATCCGGTGGAACCGAAAATACCGATTCGCTTGCGGGAAGGCGTGGGTAGCTCTTCCTGACTGAATTGGTATGAGAAATCAAATTCCATCCGGTAAATTTATACGAGTTTACTCATCTTATCAAGTTCTGATGCAATCTTGCGATCGTTGCTGAGTCGAGGTACTTTATTTTGTCCACCGAGTTTACCCTGACTCTTCATGTATTGAATAAACGCATCTTTTGGAAGAGCGCGAATAACCAAAGGCTTGAGAATATTGCCACGGATCAGATCATCGTAGTAAATGTTTTTCTTTCGCATGTATTCATCCACCTTCAAAGCAAAAGCTTCGGGGTTTGATGGTGCCGATTCAAATTCAACAAACCATTCGTGGTAGGATTGACCCTGGTTTTGAGAAACCATGGGTGCTACTGTGAATTCAACCACCTTCAATCCTTCTTCTTCAGCTGCTTTCATGAGGCTGTATTCGACTTCTTCGCCGATCACATGTTCTCCAAATGCAGAGATGAAATGTTTAATGCGACCAGTTACTACAATACGATACGGATCGAGAGAAACAAATTTAACGGTGTCTCCGATGTTATATCCCCAAAGGCCTGCGTTGTTGTTGATGATCAGCGCATAGTTCTCTCCGATTTTCACATCATGAAGTCGGAGTCGGGATGGATTCTCATTGAATATCTCACCTGCGGGGACAAATTCAAAGAAGATCCCGGAATTGGTATTGAGGAGAAGGCCTTCGTCATCGCGACTATCCTGAAAGGCGAAGAAACCTTCGGAGGCAGGAAAGGTTTCGATGGTATCAACCGGTCTACCGATGCTTTCTAGTAATTTGGCTTTGTAAGGAGTAAAATTGACTCCTCCGTGAACCAGTACTTTGAATTCGGGGAAAAGATCGCCAATTTTCTTACCTGATTTTTGCATCAGTCGATCGAAATACATCTGCATCCAAGGCGGAATGCCGCTAATAAGGGTCATGTTGCGGCTGATGGTCTCCTCTACTATTTTATCAAGCTTGGTTTCCCAATCTTCGATGCAGTTGGTTTCAAAGCTGGGCAATTGGTTTTTACGGAGGTATCCGGGGATGTGGTGGTTAACGATACCGCTCAATCGACCGGTTGGGATTCCAGCAATGCGGTCGAGTGTAGGAGAACCTGACAAAAATATCATATTACCATTGGTGAAATCCGCTTCACCTGTAGTAGCTATATAATTGAGTAAGGCGTTTCGGGCGGTATTGATGTGGTTCGGAATGGAATCCTGGGTGATGGGGATGTATTTGGCACCTGAGGTGGTACCGGAGGTTTTGGCTAGGTAAATAGGCTTGCCCGGCCAAAGAACATTATGCTTCCCATCTTTAATTTGAGCGATATAAGGGGATAGTTTCTCGTAGTCTCGCAAGGGTACCGCCTGTATAAAAGACTGATAATCTGATATTTCTGAAAAATGATGGTCTTTGCCAAACTGGGTAGAAGAGGCTTTTTTTACCAGGGTTTTGAAAATAGACTCCTGGTCCCCCAAGGCGTTGATTTTTGAGCTCTGTATTTTCTTGAAAACAATTTGGGCAAAGGGTTTCGCCAAATAGGATTTTATCTTCATATTCAAGCTCTTAAGGAGGACAACAAAGATAAACTCCCCTATGCAAATCCACCCCGGAAAGAGCTAATAAATTTTGAATTCAAACTTGGGCAAAACTGAATTTCTCCCTACCTTTGCACTCCTAAATTTTGTAAAATCATGTTTGCAATAGTAAAGATCGCCGGACAGCAGTTTAAAGTGGAAGCGGGTCAGCAATTGTATGTCCCCCATCTTAGCGGAAAAGCAGGAGATAAGATCGAAATTCCCGAAGTATTGTTG
>JBEDAP010000284.1:0-2731 GCA_041177705.1 Bacteroidota bacterium | reverse complement strand
CTGCAAGCATGTTTGCACCATCCGCATGGGTACGTTGAAAATTTTGCGGTCCGGGTTGACCTTCTGAATTTGCCTTAACTAAAAAGCCTCCAAAATCAGGAATGTATTTATATATCTCCTCTGTTTTTTTCTTCCACCAAGCTATTACTTCTTCGTTGAGTGGATCTGCTGTTTTGAGTTTATCCAAATCCATGGGCGCATTGAATCGAGCAGTTAAATACAAACGAATACCATAGGGCCTGAATATATCTGCCAATGCAGCTAATTTTTCCAGATACAAAGGAGTAAGTGTTTGTGCATTGGCATTGACATTTGTAACTGTAACTCCATTGATACCCAATGAAGCGTTGGCTCTAGCATAATCCGTATAGCGTGGGTCTTTGTAGTCGGGCAGTGTATGCCAATTCCAAATCGACCAACCTGCATAACCTCTCTCCACATGTCTATTTAAATTGTCCCAATGATTGAGTAATCTTAGTTTTAGCGAAGGAGAAGATTTGATGTTGAGGTTGTTGATGAAAGCGTTCATTTGCATCAACCTTAAGAAATGAAATGTACCATACAACAATCCGATATCCGACGACGAACAGATTACAGTAAATGATTTCTTTTTATCTGTTATGGTTTTAATGAGAAATCCTTCTCGGTTCTCGGGGACATCCAAGGTTACATCCAGCCCGTCTTTTAAATCTGATAAACTCCCTACAACCACCGAACCTTGTTGAATAGCAACATGTTCTGGAATTTGTTTATCCAACATTCCAGATAATCCTTTTTTTAATTCATCTCGAACCGCTTGTATGGTAGATGAATTTCCCTTTACCAACATCCCACTGATTGCTGCACGATAACCGAGCAAAACGGCAGGGACATCTGTTTTTTTATAACGCAACCACAACTGATATCCATCTTCTGCATGAGCGCTAACCAAAAACATCAATAGAAAAACAAGTGTATATGCTTTTTTCATCTTCCAAACTGTTTAATCGATTCCTTTCACTAAATTCGGAAACCTTTACCAAAAACAACCATATGCAATTTTTAGGACCTATCGATTGGATTTTTGTAGTGCTTTATCTCTTGGTTATTGCCGGCGTTTCGGTGTGGAGTATCCGCAAGAGTAAAGAAACGACTTCTGATTATTTTTTAGCCAATCGAAATTTAGGTTGGTTTGTAATTGGGGCTTCTATATTGGCATCTAATGTTGGTTCTGAACATATTGTAGGTCTGGCAGGATCTGCTGCTAAGTCGGGAACGGTATTGGGTCATTATGAATTGCACTCTTATATCGTATTGATATTGGGATGGGTATTTGTACCCTTTTATCTCCGCAGTTCCGTATATACCATGCCTGAATTTTTGGAGAAACGATTCAACCCCGAATCCCGACGCCTACTTACCATCATTCAATTGATCAGTTATGTGATTGCCAAAGCTTCCGTTACCATTTTTGCAGGTGCTTTGGTTTTCAATCAATTTTTGGGAGTGGATTTCTGGACAGGCGCTATCATTCTCGTTTTGGTTACTGGAGTCTATACTATTTTAGGAGGCCTGCATGCTGTTATGTATACAGAGGCTATACAGGCCATTGTATTGCTTGCAGGTTCATTTCTGCTCTTGGTCTTTGGTTTACAGGAAGTGGGAGGATGGGATCAGCTGATGGCCAATCTTCCCAAAGAAAAACTCAATATGTTTCTTCCTCTGAGTGATCCGGAGTTTCCGTGGTTGGGTATATTATTTGCATCGCCTATTGTAGGCGTTTGGTATTGGTGTACAGATCAGCACATTGTACAACGGTGTTTGGCTGCTAAAAACGAACGCGAAGCACGCAGAGGAACCATATTTGCTGCTTTGCTTAAGCTACTTCCTTTCTTTATTTTTTTAATACCCGGACTAATTGCCTACGTATTGCATCAACAAGGAAAAATTGAAATGGATGATACCAATACGGCCTTCCCGGTTATGGTAAAAGCCATCATGCCCGTTGGATTAAGAGGCATTTTGGCTGGCGGCTTGCTTGCTGCACTCATGGCTAGCTTGGCTTCTGTTTACAATGCCTGTTCCACACTTTATACCATTGATATCTATAAAAAATCACATCCTCATGCCTCTGAAAAAGAATTGGTGAAAGTGGGTAGAATTGCAACGGCTGTAATCGTACTGCTCGGTATGGCTTGGATTCCTTTGATGGGAAGAATCGACAGTGGGCTATACAATTATTTACAAAGTGTTCAATCTTATTTGGCTCCTCCCATTTCAGCTGTGTTTTTACTTGGTGTGTTTTTTAAACGTTTGAATGCAAAAGGTGCGTATACATCCATGGTAGCTGGATTTATCTTGGGTATGGCCAAATTGACATTGCAGTTGTTAAGCGATCAATTGGAGCCTGGAAGTTTGGTTCATCAATTTGCAACCATGAACTTTTTGTATTTCTGCATTTGGTTGTTCCTAATCAGCATAGTGATTTTTGTAGGAGTGAGCTTATCAACTCCGGCACCGTCTGCAGAAAAAGTAAAAGGATTAACTTTTTCAACTACAGTTGCTGAAGACAAAGCTGCAACACGTGCAAGTTGGAATAGCTGGGATGTTGCACTCTCGTTGTTTGTGCTTGCCGTTATTGTGGCTATCTTTCTTTATTTCTCTCCTTTGGGAATAGCTGGATAGATTAGTTTTTTGGAACTGGAGGAGGTCCATCTGGCAACATGGCTTGCCAGACCTCATTGCCTTTTCT
>JBEDAP010000283.1:0-4510 GCA_041177705.1 Bacteroidota bacterium | reverse complement strand
CTGCAGGAAGCAATGAAGGATTTACGGTAGATTATGATTTACCCAATGAACAAGCGTACTGTGAAACTTGTGCTTCCGTAGGAATGGTTTTTTGGAATCAACGGATGAATTCACTTACAGGACATGCTGAATACATGGATGTATTGGAAAGAAGTTTGTACAATGGAGCTTTGGATGGATTATCCTTAAGTGGGGATCGATTTTTCTACGGAAACCCTTTGGCATCAACTGGAAAACATTCGCGTAAGGAATGGTTTGGAACCGCTTGTTGCCCATCGAATATAGCGCGACTCATTTCATCGTTGGGAAACTATATCTACGGACAAAACGGAAACGATATCTATGTGAATTTATTTGTTTCCAGTAAAACCAGTTTCACATTGAGCAATGGTAAGTTATCGATGGAGTTGAATACTGGCTATCCTTGGAATGGAAATGTGCAAATCAAAATTCAAACCGAAAATAAACAACAAGGCTCCTTGCACTTTAGAATACCGGGCTGGTCCAAAAATATTCCTTCACCCGGAAATTTGTATCAGTTTGTTGATTCAGCATCTGTCCAACCCAAATTGTTGATCAATGGATCTCCAGTTGAGTACCAAGAGATCAATGGGTATGCACGCATTGAAAGAACATGGAAAGACGGGGATGTAGTTGTATTCCAATTACCAATGGAAATTAAAAAGGTTGTTGCACGACCAGAGCTCAAGCAAAATATTTCACGTACCACTCTACAGCGAGGACCTTTGGTATATTGTGTTGAGGGTATAGACAATGGAGGAAATGCATGGAATATTATTTCGCCGTTGGATTCAAAATTTAAAACAGAGTCTTTTTCTATTTTAGATGAACATATCGAGAGTTTGGTTGGTGAGCTACCTGTTCTTGAGGTTTCTAATCAAGGAAATGGGGTATCTGTTCAGAATAAAAAAGTGAGGGCAATCCCATACTATACCTGGTGCAATCGGGGTAGCAATTCCATGCAGGTATGGTTGCCTACGCAAATCAAAGAAGTTAAAATCAATTATTAAATCATCATTCATGAAACAGCTATATCTATTTCTAGCACTTCTGTTGTTTGTAAATATTCATTCCGTTCGATCTCAGGAATCTAAAGTCTGGACTGCAGAAAAAGCCAACGAGTGGTATTCAAAGCAACCATTTTATGTGGGGGCTAATTTTTTACCTAGCTCGGCCATCAATCAATTGGAGATGTGGCAAGCTGAGTCTTTTGACGCTGAAACCATTTCAAGAGAATTGGGCTGGGCTTCTTCGATTGGAATGAATGTGATGCGTGTGTATTTGCATGATCTGGCTTGGCAAGTTGATCCAGCAGGATTCAAAAAACGCATGGCTGATTTTTTAGCTATTGCAGCAAAGCATAAAATAAAAATTCTCTTTACGGTCTTTGATGACTGCTGGAATCCAGATGCATACCCTGGAAAGCAACCCAATCCAAAACCCGGAATACACAACAGCGGTTGGGTGAGGAGTCCAAATATTGCTGTGCACGATAATCCCGTGCGCTGGAATTATTTAGAAGCATATGTAAAGGATGTGCTTGCTGCATTTAAAGACGATACTCGTATCCTTATGTGGGACTTATACAACGAGCCAGGGAATAGTGGATATGGACTCAGTTCAATGGAGTTACTGAAAAGAGCTTTTGAGTGGGCCTGGTTTGTTCGTCCTTCGCAGCCTTTGACTACAGGCACATGGTACGACAACAAAGACTTCAATGATTTTGCTATTGCTAATTCCGACGTAATAAGTTTTCACAATTACAACGATGCTCAAAATTTAGAGAAAGAGATTTTAGAAAAAATGAAACTTGGAAAGCCTTTGATTTGTACGGAGTATATGGCAAGAACTCGAAATAGTACTTTTCAAACCTGTTTGCCTGTATTTAAGAAATACAAAGTGGCTGCAATCAATTGGGGCTTGGTAGCGGGTAAAAGCAATACCATTTATCAGTGGAGTAAACCTATTCCGGATGGATCTGAGCCTGAACTTTGGTTTCATGATGTATTTCGAAAGGATGGGTCTCCTTATAAAAAAGAAGAAATAGATGCTATAAAAGCTGCAACAGGGAAAAAATAAAATGGAGTAAACGTATTTTATGAGTAAAGTGATTGTTGTTGGTGGAGGAATCATTGGTTTATGCAGCGCATATTATTTAAACAAAGCTGGTCATGAAGTAACTGTGATAGATCGAGGAACCATCAGTGAGGGTACTTCGTTTGGAAATGCAGGTTACATATCTCCAAGTCACTTTATACCGCTGGCTTCTCCAGGAATTGTTGCAAAGGGGTTGAAGTGGATGTTAAGTTCTACTTCTCCTTTTTACATCAAACCTCGATTGGACTTGGATTTGATCAAATGGGGGCTCACATTTTGGAGAAGGTCAGCAAGGTCTGTCATGGAGAAAAATGTACTTCCCTTAAATCAGCTTTTGCAAACCAGTCGCGCTCTCACTACCGATATCAAAAATGATTTAGGCAATTCATTCTTGATGCAAGAAGTCGGTTGTTTGATGTTGTACAAATCTGCTGAAACCGAAAAACATGAAATTGAATTGTGTGCGGAAGCCAATGCTTTGGGAATCGAGACCAGCGTATTTGATGCAAAAGGAATCCAGGAGTTAGAGCCCGAAGTAGAGGTAAACGTTCGAGGAGGAGTCTTGTATCCTATGGATGCACATTTGAGTCCTTCGGAATGGATGAAAACCTTGCATAAAAAACTAGAAGAAGGTGGTGTACAATTTCTACTTCAAACTGAAGTATTGGGTTTTGAGAAAGCTGGTAACAAGGTGGATGCTGTCCTAACTGATAAGGGAAAGTACAATTGCGATGAATTGGTATTGGCGGCAGGGTCATGGCTTCCCGTTGTTTCCAAAGAATTGGGAGTAGAGGTTTTACTGCAAGCTGGAAAAGGATATAGCATGACGTTTGCCGATATGATGAAGAATCTCAAACATCCTTCCATTTTGGTTGATGATCGGGTAGCCATGACCCCCATGGGAAATCAACTGAGATTGGGTGGAACGATGGAAATCAGTGGATTGGATTCGCCCATGCTCATCAAACGAGCAGAAGCAATTTTCAAGGCTGTTAAAAATTATTATCCCGACTTATCCATTTCCTTCCCAGGGAAAGAAAAAATTTGGTCAGGATTAAGGCCTTTGAGTCCAGATGGACTTCCTTACATTGGTCGGCATTCCAACTATTCCAATCTGATCATTACAGGAGGACATGCCATGTTGGGTATTTCGTTGGCTGCTGGAAGTGGAAAATTGGTAGAAGAAATAGCAAGCAATACACCTACTTTTATGGACATCAAACCTTTTGATCCTGAACGATATTAAAACGAATGTCATGAAGAAAATAGCATTGGCAAGTATTTTAATTGCAATCAGTTTTACAACATTGAGTGCACAGAAGCTTTCTCAAGTGTGGGTTACTGATTCTGTGCTGAAGGTTCCGGAATCTGTTTATTATGACGCTAAATATCAACGATTGTATGTAAGCAACATCGATGGAAAAGGTCCTTGGGATAAAGATGGGAAAGGTTCCATTGCGATTGTCACACTTTCTGGCAAGGTTTTGAATCCGGAGTGGGTTAAGGGGTTTCATGCACCCAAGGGGATGACCATGTTTCAGGATTTTTTAATTGTAGCTGATGTAGATTCAGTTGCAATCATAGATGTGCTGAAAGGAGTGGTTGTGAAAAAAGTATTTGTCGAAGGAGCTCAGGCATTGAATGATATTACTTCGGATAAGCGTGGGAATATGTACGTCTCGGATTCCAAGAATAAAAAGATTTTTTACATCGATGCCATGAAGCTAGAACCCAAGTTGTTTTTAGATGGATTGAATGGACCGAACGGGGTATGTTATTCAGATCGCACGTTTTATTTTTTAGATGCAGGTTCTTTGTATCGCTTAGGTAAGGATAAGGAAAAGATATTGATCGCGAGTGGGATGGAAGGGAATACCGACGGATTGGAGCAGTTGGATGAAAATAGTTTTATAGTATCCTGTTGGGCTGGAGTTGTTTGGCATGTAAAAATGAATGGTGAAAAGACTCAATTGTTAGACACACGTGCACTTGGGATAAATGCAGCTGATATTGGTATAGATAAAAAAACAGGCACCATTTACGTGCCTGCTTTTTGGAAAAATTATATATCCGCCTACCAGATCAAACCCTGATTACTTCAGTTGATCTTCCAAAAATTTGACCATTTCTGTATTTCCATTGAGCTTGAGCTTATTCAAGGCTCCTTGTAAAATCATTCCATTGATAAACGGATCTGTTTGTTCCCGTTAAATGGCTGGAATTGAATTTCTAAATTCAATGAGAAGTCGGATAGCGCGCTGTATACGCATTTTGGATTTCATGGAACCGATCATTTGACCCATTTGTTGCATCATCATGAATTTGGAGTCGGTTAGTTCCATTTCTTGAAAGCTGACAGCAATTTTTTCAAATATTTCTTCATCTCCGCTTG
>JBEDAP010000282.1:0-2784 GCA_041177705.1 Bacteroidota bacterium | reverse complement strand
ATCCCGCCAACAAAAGAAAGCTTGAAGTTATCGTTGTGGGAACTGGATTGGCAGGCTCTTCTGCTGCAGCCAGTTTAGGTGAAATGGGATACAAGGTAAAAGCCTTTTGTTTCCAAGATTCCCCTCGCAGAGCACACTCCATTGCGGCTCAAGGTGGAATCAATGCGGCTAAGAATTATCAGAATGACGGCGATTCTGTATACCGACTTTTTTACGATACCATCAAAGGTGGTGATTACCGTGCACGTGAAGCAAATGTCCACCGTTTAGCTGAAGTAAGTACCAATATCATTGATCAGTGTGTTGCACAAGGTGTTCCATTTGCGCGCGAATATGGTGGTTTGCTTAGCAATCGTTCGTTTGGCGGAACTCAGGTGCAGCGAACTTTTTATGCAGCAGGTCAAACCGGTCAGCAGTTGTTGATTGGTGCATACCAGGCTTTGGAACGTCAAGTGGCATTGGGTACTGTTCAAATGTATTCTCGTCACGAAATGGTTGAACTTGTTATAATCGATGGTAAAGCCAGAGGTATCATTGCCCGTAATTTGGTAACTGGAGAATTGGAGCGTCATTTCGGCCATGCCGTTTTGTTGTGCACCGGTGGATACGGAAACGTATTTTACCTTTCAACCAATGCAATGGGATCAAACGTAACTGCAGCTTGGAAAGCACATAAGAAAGGTGCGTATTTTGCCAATCCTTGCTTTACGCAGATTCATCCTACTTGTATCCCTGTTTCCGGGGATCATCAGTCGAAGCTTACACTCATGTCTGAATCGTTGAGAAACGATGGAAGAATTTGGGTTCCAGCTCAAAAAGGAGATAACCGTCCACCAAACGATATCCCTGAAAATGAGAGAGATTACTATTTAGAGAGAAGATATCCTGCTTTTGGAAACCTGGTTCCGCGAGACGTGGCATCCAGAGCAGCGAAAGAAAGATGTGACGCAGGTTACGGAGTTGGTTCTTCAAAGCAAGCAGTATACCTTGATTATGCAGCAGCGATTCAACGTTACGGAAAAGCTGAAGTCAGCAAGCGAAACTTAGGAAATGTTTCTTCAGAAACCATTACGAATTTGGGTAAGGAAGTTGTGAAAGAGAAATATGGAAACTTGTTTGCCATGTATGAGAAAATTACTGGCGAAAATCCGTATGAAGTCCCAATGCGTATATATCCGGCTGTGCATTATACCATGGGTGGACTCTGGGTAGATTATGAATTGAAAACAACAGTAGACGGGTTGTATGCACTTGGTGAAGCTAATTTCAGCGACCATGGAGCAAACCGTTTGGGGGCTTCAGCACTCATGCAGGGATTGGCTGATGGTTATTTTGTTATTCCGTATACGTTGGGTAATTATTTGGCGGATGATATCAGAACTCAACCTATTCCAACGGATCATCCTGCCTTTTTGGAAGCTGAAAAAAATGCTGCGGATCGCATTAATAAACTCATGTCTATTCAAGGAAAGCAAACGGTTGAAAGTTTTCACAAGCGCTTGGGTAAGATCATATGGGATCAATGTGGAATGGCAAGAACCGAGAGTGGCCTGAAGCAAGCTATACAGGATGTGAGAGCGTTGAAGGCAGAGTTTTGGAGCGATGTGAGAATTCCAGGTGAAATCAATGCAATGAATCCGGAATTAGATAAAGCGGGCCGCGTTGCCGACTTTATCGAATTGGGTGAGTTGATGTGTTTAGATGCACTTGAGCGCAACGAAAGCTGTGGTGGTCATTTCCGGGAGGAGTACCAAACTCCGGATGGAGAGGCTCTTCGGGATGATGAAAATTACATGTATGTAGCGGCTTGGGAACATCAAGAAAACCAATGGAAGTTGCACAAGGAAGATCTCAAATACGAAGTGGTTAAACCTAGTCAACGTAGTTATAAATAAAATACAACTTATTCTATGCAGCACTACACGATGAACCTTACGCTTAAAGTTTGGCGTCAGAAAAACAAGAATGATCAAGGGCATTTTGAAACCTATGCTGTAAGTGATATTTCTTCTGAGATGTCATTCTTGGAAATGATTGATGTCTTAAACGAACGCTTGATCCGGGAAGGGGCAGACTCAATCGCATTTGATCACGATTGCCGAGAGGGTATTTGTGGCATGTGTTCTATGGTTATCAATGGCAGACCCCATGGTCCTTGGAAAGGAACAACGACCTGTCAATTGCACATGCGTGCTTTTAAAAATGGCGATGTTATCACCATTGAACCATTCCGCGCCAATTCGTTTCCAGTAGTAAAAGACCTCATGGTGGATCGTTCTGCATTCGATCGTATAATTCAGGCAGGTGGATATATTTCTGTCAATACGGGTAACGCAGTGGACGGAAATGCTATACCAATTGAAAAGGACAAGGCGGATGACTCGTTTGCGGCTGCGGCCTGTATCGGATGCGGAGCCTGTGTAGCTGCGTGCAAGAATGCTTCTGCCATGTTGTTTGTTTCTGCAAAAGTTTCACACCTGGCTTTGTTGCCTCAGGGAGAGCCGGAACGAAAGCAGCGCGTGGTAGGCATGATTGCACAAATGGATAAAGAGGGATTTGGAAGCTGTACCAATACATATGCATGCGAGGCAGAATGTCCTAAGGAAATATCGGTTTTGAATATAGCTCGCATGAACAAAGAATACCTTGCTGCGAGTTTATCGGGCAGCTAATGTCAACAACTTTAATTCAAATGCGCCTTTTGGCGCATTTTTTTTGCCCTCATCTCATCAATGTTTTATCTTTAGCTATCGATTCAATTGATACGTATGTCATCCTCAAATC
>JBEDAP010000281.1:0-2833 GCA_041177705.1 Bacteroidota bacterium | reverse complement strand
TCAACTCGGTATCCCTGATTTTTTTACCTATTTTCTCTCCACGATCGTCCAATTCAGATCGTATACCCGAAGCCAACAACTGCTGGTTTACATGTTGTGCGTACGGATTGAATTTATCGGATATAGGTAAGACCTTAACCTGTACCGGAGCCAACCAAGTAGGGAATTTTCCGGCATAGTGTTCAAGCAAAAATCCAATGAAGCGCTCATGAGTTCCCAAAGGGGCTCGATGTATAATCAAAGGGGTTTCAGCTTGATTCACGCGATTGGTATACTGCAAATTGAACCTTCTGCCCTGAGCAAAATCAACTTGATTGGTTGCCAACGTAAACTCTCTTCCAATGGCACTCCAAATTTGTACGTCGATTTTTGGACCATAGAAAGCACCTTCATCTGGAACTTCTACAAACGGAATATTCGATTCGATTAACACTTGACGAACCATTTCTTCGGTCTCTTTCCATAACTCAGGTTCGTTGATGTATTTCTGTCCCAATTTAGCAGGATCGTGCAAACTCAAACGCATTACATATTTCTCAATCCCAAAGATTTTGAAATACTTGATATACATATCATTCACAGCCCTGAACTCATTGGCAAAATCCTCTTTTGAACAATAGATATGGGCATCGTTCATGTGCAAACACCTCACACGCATCAGTCCAAATAATTCACCGCTCTGTTCGTACCGATAGCAAGTCCCGTACTCTGCCAATCGCAATGGCAAATCCTTGTAGGAGCGATTCTCAGCTGAAAATATCTTGTGGTGATGCGGACAGTTCATGGCTTTGAGGTAGTATTTCACTCCCTCTAATTCCATCGGAGGATACATACTATCCTGGTAATACGGTAAATGTCCGCTTGTCAAATACATGCTCTCTTTGGCAATATGCGGAGTCACTACACGCTTGTATCCAGCATCCAACTCTGTTTCCTTGGCGAGCTTTTCAAGCTCTTCGATAACAACAGTACCGTTGGGCATCCACAGCGGTAAACCTGGTCCCACATCATCATCAAATGTGAAAATGCCCAATTCCTTACCCAATTTGCGGTGATCACGCTTTTTGGCTTCTTCCAACATGAGCAAGTGCTCATCCAATTCTTTTTGGCTTGGAAAACTTACTCCGTATACGCGAGTTAGCTGCTTGTTCTTTTCATCCCCTTTCCAATATGCACCTGCAACAGAAGTTAATTTAATAGCCTTGATTAAACCAGTATGAGGGATGTGTGGACCTCTGCATAGATCGGTAAATTCCCCTTGTGTGTAAAAGGTGATTTCACCATCTTTCAATCCTTCCAGTAAATCTAGCTTGTATGGATCGTTCTTTTCTTTGAAATAATTAATTGCTTCTGACTTGGATATTTCTTTGCGCAGAAAGGGACTGTTCTTTTTAGAAAGCTCAGCCATTTTCGATTCCAGTTTGGAAAGATCCTCCTCCGTTAAACTCTTATCACCCAAATCCATATCGTAATAGAAACCTCTGTCCACAGCCGGACCAACCCAAAATTTGACATCGGGAAAGGTAGCCTCAACTGCTTCAGCCAACAAGTGTGCCGAGGAATGCCAGAAAGTAGATTTTCCATCTGCATCATCCCAGGTAAGAAGTTTTAAGTCAGAATCTTGATGTATAGGTGTCGACAAATCCTTAACTACCCCATTCACAGAAGCCGCAATTACCTTTCGGGCCAAACCCTCCGAAATACTTTTGGCTACTTCCAGGGGAGTTGTACCTGGAGAGTAGGTTCTGACAGCACCATCGGGAAACTTTATATTGATCATATTTTAGCTGAATTCTCGTATTAAAATCAGTGCAAATTTAACGAAGTATTGGGTAAGGCCCTCTGCAATTCCCAATAATTTCGAAGAGTACAAAATCAATTGATTTTAATGGTTTTCCGGCCAGTCTCTTTTCCTGCTCAAAGGTCAAGTTTAAAAGGCCTATTTCTGCCATTTTTAGGCGCGTTCGCATTTATTCTTATTCACGGTGTAGCCATAGCTCAAAAACTAAGTGGACAATGGATTGGCGGATTTGGAGAAGTAAATAACCCCAAGTCCATTCGAACAGATTATGTTCTGGAAATGGATTTCAATGGAAACCAAATCGCAGGATATTCATATACCTATTTCTCCATATCAGGTAAACGTTACTTCGTCATTTGCCGCTTAAAAGGCAATTACGATCCCGGTAGCAAATCCTTAACAGTCAATGAAGTTGAAAAAGTCAAATCCAATACGCCACCTGATTTCCAAAACTGCCTTCAATCACATTCACTTACTTATTTCAAGCAAAAAGATAAAGAGTTGCTGATCGGTAAATGGAAACCTTACGAGAAAGGAAGCACGTGTGGCAGTGGAAATACAGAATTGGAACGAAAGGTTTTGAATGGATCTTCATCCATCGTGAAAAATGAATCCAATAAATCCACTACTGCCAAAGTCAATTCCCCTACCCCAAATCCTTCCAATCCATCAACCAAAACAGAAACCAAGACGCCTGAATCTACTCAGTCAAATCAACAATCCATTCAGCGAATTGCAATTGAAAAACCAAGCGACAAAAAAAGCAACAACAATCTTCTGACCTCCCCAAAATCCGATATCAATCAAAAAAATTTGGTAGAAGATAAAGATCGTCTTGCCAAGCGAAATTACCAGGTAATCAAAACCATTGAGATTGAGCCGGTAAATTTCAAAGTAGATATCTATGATAATGGACAGATCGATGGTGATACGGTATCTATTTATTTAAACGATAAACTGCTGGTATCATCGAAAATGCTCACGGCTAAACCCATAACGATTGCCATCGATGTAGATGAAAATGAAGATACC
>JBEDAP010000280.1:0-3873 GCA_041177705.1 Bacteroidota bacterium | reverse complement strand
CAATGGAATCTTCGCCTGCTCACCTTCCATAAATATTTTCATCGGATCCTTGTGAAAGAAAAATCCATCCACCGTCCGATTGAATCGAAACAATCCAAACCGTGCAGCCTTTTGCAAGATTGAATCTGCTGATAATTTTCTTAAGTCTTCAATTCCTTTGCACGATGAAAAACTTGCAAATTCAGCTCCATTTTTTTCTGCATCTGAAAGTGCAATGGCGGGTAAGGCTCCTAAGATCGAGCCGCTTTCGCCAATGGCACCTGCTAAATAATTTTTGGAAAGAGGGGACGCCATCAATGCACTTACTGAAACAGAACCTGCCGACTCACCAGCGATCGTGATTTTTTTCGGATCTCCACCAAAAGCCTCAATATTTTCATATACCCATTTAAGTGCGAGTGCCTGATCCATCAATCCGTAATTTCCAGAACCTTTGTAGGATGTTTCGCTGCTGAGATCTTTATGCGATAAAAATCCAAATACACCCAGTCGATAGTTCACAGTCACGGAAACAATTCCGTTAGCTGCCATGGAAGTTCCATCGTAACGCGATTCAGAACCATCACCGGCTACAAATCCACCCCCATAATAGTATACCAATACCGGAAGTAATTTCTTTCCTGTTTTTGCAGGCTTCCACACATTCAAATACAAGCAATCTTCGCTGGTTCCATTGGATCGAAAAACCATGTCTCCGAAAATATTGGTTTGCATGGCCTTGGGACCAAATTCGGTAGTTTGTTTTACCTCTTTCCATGCTTTTACGGGTACCGGCGCTTTCCAGCGCAGTGAGCCAACAGGTGGCTCGGCATAGGGAATTCCTTTAAAAGAGATCACCGATTCGGTTTCAATCTTTCCCTTGATTGGTCCGCTTGCTGTTTTCACTTGGATAGTTTTCATCGAAGTTGATTGTGCTTGCATATTGGCTGCTATGAGAAATGCACTGATTAACGTAAGTACGATTCGCATGGAATTCTTTTTTTATTAGAGTCTAAAAAATATCTTTTTCCTGTACAAAAACAAACAAATTCCCCATTCTAACATGAATATGCACAAACAGGTGATGATCGATTGAAGAAGATCTGGCGTATTCATCATTTGCATCAAGCCATTAGTGATGGATCCAACATAGCCATTGAACCATCGATCTCCCACAATTTCAAAAAACAAATAAATGAAAATCGAATTCATGCCCACCACATTGAAAAAGAACAATCCTTTGTGTTTGCCTTTCACATCTATCCAATAGTAGCAGGCGGCTAAACCCAGCAAGCACCATCCCAATGAAGCCAACGTGAATGAACTGGTTGAAATTCTTTTGATGATTGGAGTGATTTGGGTGAAATCCAATACATAGCCTGCAACCAGTGTTCCCAATCCCCAATACACCAATTGCTTGGTTTTGCTGGATGAACTACTCATCAATAATTTTCCAACCACAGCACCGGCAATGGTGTGAACGGCAGTTGGAATGCAATTGATAGCAACCCAGCCACCCTTGTTGATCTTGCCCATCAACAACCAATCCATGTAATTTCCAAAATTATGCTGATCTGTAAACGGCTGATTGAAGTCGGGCACATTTGTAAATCGATACAAAGCCTCCGTCAGCAACAACAATCCAATCGAAAATAGAATTTGATTTCTACTGCTCCAGTTGAAAATCAAATAAGCAACTAAAATGGTAAACGACAGTTGGGTTAAAACATTCCAGAGTTCAAACGACAACCCTTTTTTCCTTACTGCATAATTCAATACACCCCAGAAAAAAAGCCATCCACAACGTTTCAAAATTTTGATAGTTCGTGTGGATGCCGGCACATTCTTTTCCTTCATTCTTGTCACCGAATAGGCCATCGCTGTTCCTGCAATAAACATGAATCCAGGTTGAATCAGATCCCAGAACCTCAGTCCATTCCAAGGATGATGATGGAATTGCTCAAAAAAGATTCCTAATGTTGTGTGCTCGGTACTATCGTACAAAACATTGTACAAACCTGCTGCTTCCAATGCTAGTAGAACCATGATCAGTCCACGCATAAAATCCAACGATACCAGTCGTTTACTTAATTCTTCGGGTGCAAGTGTGGTCGACATACGCTTAGTTTTTAATCTGCCATTGTTTTTCCAAGAGTTTAATGAAATAACCGCCTACTACACTTCTGGCTTGAAATCCAACTTTATTGCCATTGGTAGTTTCATGCCAATCGCTCAAGGGTACGCGTGTTTTGGTTTCTTGCATGAAACGGTATACGGGCGTAATTAATTTTTTAAAATCATTTTCATCTTTTGCCAGTGTAGCTGTCCACAAAATCCAATCGTTTTTGGTATAGGTCCTTCTGCTATCCAATGGCAATCCGTATGCATTTTGTTTGGTCAAGTAGTATGCAATCTCTTTTTCGTAAACCGATGGAGGAAACAAATTCAATTGAAGAAGCTTGTCCCACACCAAATTGTATTTCTGACTCCAGGTTCCTTTGTTGTTAAACGTGAGTGCATAATGGTCTCCATCTTCCGCCATTTCCATCCACTTGGCTACATATCCTTTGGCTATATCCTGGAATCGCTTTGCATCTTCCTGGAGTCCTAATTTCGAGGCCATCTGCGCATAAGCACCTATTCCTGTAATGGCTTTCATAGAAAGGTTGGTATTGCGGGCTAAGCGACCAGCAAAATCATCGGTGCACAATTGATTCACCGGATCAAATCCATCTTTCACTAAAAAATCCACCCATTGTGTAAGTGTTTTCCAATAGGTCTTGGCGAACTGATAGTTGCCTTCTGCTTTGCAAATGGCTGCAACCAATAAAATCATGTTACCTGCTTCCTCAACGGGCATATCTTCCGGATAGGTTTGTCCATTTGCCAACGGATAGGTTCCCAAATCGTGTGCAGGAAATGGCTTCTTCCATTTGCCGATTTCGCTGTATAAAATCAAAGGCTCCACCATGCCTTTCAACAAAGCGGGGTTGTATACCAAGCTGAGCGGTGCAGAAGGATAGGTTACATCAACAGTCCAGATGGAACCATTGCTGAAATTTTCTTTTTGAGGAAAAAGGATTTCATTCTTACTGCCTCTCACCAACTTATGTGCCGCAAGCGATTGTCTGTACGCTGCAACACACAACTCAGCATATTCTTTTCCTCCTGCAGCGAATACGTCTTTGTACAATTGCTCATCAAAGGATTTTGATTTAGCTGCAATAGAACTGTATTCCAGTTCTGCTTTTGCTAAGAGATTATCCATGCTTCCATGAATTTTTTTCCACCAGGGATCTAAGTCTTCACCGAAATACTGTATCGATTTGATGTCGTCGTAAGCCACCATTACATGTTCTATATTTTCCCCAGCGGCTGGTGTTCCGATTTTAATATATGCAGAAAGAAAATCTAGATCAGAATCGGCCGAGGAAACAGGGCGACTCAACTCACCGGTTTCTGCAAATCGCATTACGCCTTCAAAGGGGTAGGGTGCCAAATTAATATTGTTGCTGCTCTCCGCTAAATACGCAAAGCCCCAATCGATTCGTATATCGTCGCCTTTTCGTTGCAAGATTGGCTGGTTTGGATTTCCGGCTTTCAGGTATTCAACTCCTTTAGATAATCCCTTCTCAATAGATACAGTCTGCGTTGCTTCGTGTTTGCTGATGTCTTTAGAAATATTGAAGTTGATTTCGGTTTGATGGGGTTTCCCATCCAAACTTTTTGTTTTGAATTGCACGTAGGAAACTGGACGCGAAAGTAGATCCATATCCGACGCAATCAGCGGCGAGAGAAATTCAACGGATAGTTCAACTGGGCCAGCATAAAATCGATAGGTTGTTGCCGTTGCGCTAACCCGTACATCGATTTGTCGCGCAACCGTTAATGCAG
>JBEDAP010000279.1:0-6215 GCA_041177705.1 Bacteroidota bacterium | reverse complement strand
AAAACCCGGATCAGTTACCCTGTTTTTTAAGGATAAGTTTTTCTGCAGACAAAATTTATATTGAAAATCAATAAGTTACAAAGGTACTATTGAAAATAATCTTCTTTTTCCTTCTTTCTGACCTCTGAATAGGATACCTTTGCGCTCCCAATTTGAAAGAAAGGGCATGATTCCGGGATGGCGGAACATGATTGATCATCCGGGCGAAGCCCGAAAAATAAAAAACATGAGCAAACTACATTTTACCACAAAGCATGCAAATGCAGCTTCCGTGCAGCGTAAATGGTACGTTGTGGACGGAACCAATCAAACAGTGGGAAGGATTTGCAGCAAGATCGCAGCGGTTTTGCGTGGCAAAAACAAAGCCT
This sequence comes from Bacteroidota bacterium, assembly GCA_041177705.1. Taxonomy (GTDB): domain Bacteria; phylum Bacteroidota; class Bacteroidia; order Chitinophagales; family Chitinophagaceae; genus Pollutibacter. The sequence continues at coordinate 5,847 of JBEDAP010000279.1, read as the reverse complement.
ACTATTCACCTCACGTTGACTGCGGTGATTTTGTTATCGTAACCAATGCAGAGAAAGTTGTATTCACTGGAAACAAGTTGAACTACAAAGAGTATCAGCACGTAACTGGATATCCAGGTGGACAAAAAATTGAAATCGCAAAAGATTTGATCAAGCGTCGTCCTGAGCAAATTGTTGAGCGTGCTGTAAAAGGGATGCTTCCCAAAAACAGACTTGGTCGCAAGATGTTTAAAAAGCTTTTTGTGTATGCTGGTTCAGAGCATCCACATGGTGCACAGCAACCCGTTGAATTCAAATTTTAATTACTAACACGATTAACAATCTATCATAATGGAAAAGCAAAAAAACGGACTGGGTCGTAGAAAAGAAGCGGTTGCCCGAGTATTCCTGAGCAAGGGAGACGGTAAGATAACCGTAAACGATCTTGATTATAAAGTATACTTCCCACAAGTGTACTTGCAAAACCAAGTGGAGCTTCCTTTGAAGACCATTGAAGGTTCAAACAAATACGATATTAAAATCAACGCTGATGGCGGTGGTAAAAAAGGACAGGCAGAAGCAGCCAAGCTCGGAATTTCCCGTGCATTGATTGTATCCAATCCTGATTATCGTCCCGCATTGAAAGCTGCCGGCTTATTGAGAAGAGATCCAAGAGGAGTAGAAAGGAAGAAGTTTGGTAAGAAGAAAGCGAGAAGAAGCTACCAGTTCAGCAAGCGCTAATTTTTATATCGATAACGAGACTAAAAACATACGAATACAATGGAAAATAATACTTCACTGCAACAGCAACTTCTCGAGGCAGGCGTACATTTCGGTCACTTGCGTAAGAAGTGGAATCCCAAGATGTTGCCTTACATCTATGCAGAGAAAAAAGGAATTCACATCATTGATCTAAATAAAACTGTGGAATGTCTTCAAGAGACTGCTCAGGCGTTGAAGAACATTGCCAAGAGTGGTAAGAAGATCATGTTTGTAGGCACCAAGAAGCAGGCCAAAGAAATCGTTACGGAGTGTGCCAAGAAAGTAAACATGCCTTATGTTACGGAGCGTTGGTTGGGTGGTATGCTTACCAACTTCAACACCGTACGTAAGTCGGTAAAGAAAATGCAGAGCATCGAAAAAATGCTGAACGATGGCAGCTTCGACAGCATTACCAAGAAAGAGCGTTTGCAGTTGTCGCGCGACAAAGACAAAATGGAAAAAGTATTGGGCGGTATTTCTCAATTGGGCAGAGTACCTGCGGCACTTTTCATCATTGACATCGGACATGAGCATATTGCCATGGCAGAAGCAAAGCGTTTAGGTATCAGCACATTCGGATTGGTGGATACCAATTGTGATCCGAATAAAGTGGATTTCCCTATTCCTGCAAACGATGATGCAACTAAGTCTATCGCCATCATCACGCATTACATCACTGCAGCGATTGCTGAAGGATTGGCAGAGCGTCAGGCTGAAAAGTCTGATGAAGAGGAAGCAGAAGATACTTCAGATAGTGGATTGAAATTTTCGATCGACGAAGAAGGAGATGCTGAAGGTGGAAAAAGAGGAAAAGGTGCACCCAAGCGCAGAGTTCCTGCAGCGGGTACAGGTGGAAGAAAGCCTGCACAAAAAAAGTAATCCAATAAAACCATAGATAATTATGTCAACAGTAACTATAACAGCAGCAGATATTAATAAACTGCGTCAGATGACTGGCGCAGGAATGATGGATTGTCGCAAGGCATTAACCGAAAACAACGGTGACATCGAGGCGGCAATTGATTGGTTGAGAAAGAAAGGTCAGAAAGTTGCGGCGCTTCGTGGCGACCGTGAAGCGAAAGAAGGTGTTGTATTGGCAAAGACAACAGCTGATAACAAAACTGGAATTGCGTTGTGCTTGAGTTGTGAAACTGATTTCGTGAGTAAGAATGCCGATTTCATCGCTTTTGCTCAGAGCTTAATTGATGCGGCTATAGCGCACAATGTAAAATCAGCTGATGAGCTGAATGCCGTAGATATCAATGGATCCAAAGTGGCTGACTTGGTAAACGATAAGTTGGCCAGCATTGGTGAGAAAATCGGAATCTCCAAGTTTGAGCGTGTGGACGCAGCATTTGTTTCTTCCTATATCCACGGTGCAAACCGTATGGGAGTATTGGTGGGTATGAACAAAGAGGAGTCTGAGGTAGGAAAGGATGTGGCCATGCAAATTGCAGCCATGAATCCGGTAGCTATTGATCAGTCGTCTGTTCCAGTCGAGGTAGTAGAAAGAGAGAAAGCAATCATCGTTGATCTTATCAAGAATGATCCTAAGATGGCGGGTAAACCCGATGAAATGATTTCCAAAATTGCTGATGGCAAATTGAATGCTTTCTTCAAGGAGAGTACGTTGTTGGCCCAGGCTTTTGTGAAAGATGCTGGGATGACAGTTGGTGATTATGTGAAGTCTAAGGGAAGCGATTTGAAGGTTGAGGCCTTCAAGCGTGTAGCCTTGGGTTAATCCAATCCAATCTAAACATGTTGAGGGCTTCCTATGGGAAGCCCTTTTTTGTATCTTTGAGTTATGCAACCCAAGTACAAACGCATCCTGTTGAAGTTATCAGGAGAATCCTTGATGGGAGAAAATAGTTTCGGCATCGATCCCAACATGGTTAGTCGCTATGCAAAAGAAATCAAAAGCATTGTAGATCTCGGTGTAGAAGTAGCCATTGTTATTGGTGGAGGAAATATTTATCGCGGGATGAATGAATCTGAAACCGGAATTGAACGTGCGCATGGTGATTATATGGGCATGTTGGCAACGGTTATCAATGGAATGGCTATTCAGGCTATGTTAGAGAAACAGGGGATGTACACAAGATTATTGAGTGCCATTAAAATGGAGCAAGTGGCAGAACCCTATATTCGTAGAAGAGCCATTCGGCATTTGGAAAAACACCGTATTGTCATATTCGGAGCAGGAACTGGAAACCCATATTTTACTACCGATACAGCGGGTTCGTTGAGAGCCATAGAAATTCAAGCAGACGTGATTTTGAAAGGTACTCGAGTGAATGGAATCTATACAGCAGATCCTGAAAAAGATCCAACCGCTGTTAAATACGAAACCATCAGCTTCAAGGAATGCATTGATAAGAATTTGAAGATCATGGACATGACAGCATTCACGCTGTGTATGGAAAATAATTTACCCATCATTGTTTTTGACATGAATGAGGAGGGTAATTTGAAGCGATTGGTTTTGGGGGAAAAGATTGGCACACTGGTGAACTAGAAGAAATATTTCTTCTCTATTTTCTTAATTATACGCATGAGCATTTCATCTATCCGAAGAGATTATCAATTGCAATCACTTTCAGAATCGGATGTAGCCCAGGATCCATTTGAACAGTTCAGTAAATGGTGGGAGCAGGCTCTGGCATCTGAAATTGATGAAGTGAATGCCATGACCTTATCTACGGTTACGGATGAGGGAAGGCCATCTGCTCGGATTGTTTTGCTGAAAGGCTTTGATACCCAGGGATTTGTTTTTTATACCAATTACGAGAGTAACAAAGGTCAACAATTGAGCAAGCATCCTTATGCGAGCTTGGTATTTTTTTGGAAAGAATTAGAGCGGCAAGTTCGGATCGAGGGTCGTTGTGAGAAAACAAGTAAAGAGGAGAGCGAGGCTTATTTCAATTCTCGACCCTTGGGAAGTAGGCTTGGAGCTTGGGCTTCTCCACAGAGCAACATAATTACAGGGCGGGAAGTATTGGAAACCAACTTGGACCAAGTGACTAAAACCTATGCAGAAGGAGAAATTCCACTACCTCCACATTGGGGAGGATTTCGTGTAAAGCCTGAAACAATTGAATTTTGGCAAGGCAGAAGCAATCGCTTGCACGATCGGATTAAATACTTGAAAGACGACGGTGGTTGGAAGATGGTGAGGTTGGCGCCCTAGAAGTTTTCAGTTATCGGTTATCGGTTTTTTTGGATCCGAATTTTATAAAAGTTGATGTCGTCTAAGTTAAATTTTTTAAACCGACAACTGATAACCGATAACTGACAACAAAGTATTTACGCCTTCTTCTTCGCAGCCTTCTTTGTAACCTTGGCTGGTCTTGATTTTCCGAACGATCCTTTGAAAATTTTTCCCTTCTTGGTTTTTTTATCTCCTCTTCCCATGGTATTTATTTTAAAGTTGATGATTTGAAGAAAAAAAAAGCAAGACGCAAGGGTCTTGCTTTTTTAATTTTTTTGTTGCGGTTAGATCTTAGAAGAAAGTTCTTTACCTGCTTTGAAGCGTGCAACTTTTTTCGCTTTGATTTTGATCACAGCGCCTGTTTGTGGATTGCGACCTGTGCGGGCAGCTCTCTTAGAAACAGAGAAAGTACCGAAACCAACGAGGGTTACTTTGCCACCACCTTTCAATGTCTTGGTGATTGCGCTTACGAAAGAATCCAATGCAGCATTTGCTTGGGTCTTGGTGATTCCAGCGTCGTCTGCAAGCTTAGCGATCAATTCTGCTTTGTTCATAAATGAAAATTTAATTGGTTTGTATGTGACAAATTTAGAAGGTTTTTGATTCAAACAAAATTTTTTTTCTTCACGTAAATCTTCTAAAATCCAGTCCAGCACTGCATTTTAGCTGCACCTTCCCCTTGCCACTTTTCCACACTTAGTGCACAATTTCCATCAATGTTCTGAATCCAATCACCCGATCTCCCCATTGCTCATTTGCCTTCAAACGCAGTGTGGGAGCGGATTTGGCTATATACGTGTTGTAAGATTCCAAGTCATTTGCATAGAACTGAATAGCATAGCTTATGCCTTCTGTTTCATCTACTTCTTGGAGGCGGAGGATTTGAAAACGCTGAAAATGGCCTGTGGAAAGCATTTCCGGGATGTGCACTGATTTCATCCATTCCAGCCAATTCTCGTGAATGGAATGGTCTACCAGGTATGTAATGTTATAAACAACCATATTAAATGGATAATTCGAGGTAAACGGGACAATGATCACTGTGTTTTACATCTGGAAAGATCTCAGCATCTTTCACCTTCCCTTTCAGGTTTTGGGTTACATTGATGTAATCGATTCGCCATCCTTTGTTGTTCAATCGTACAGTTGGGAAACGCTGACTCCACCAGGAATAGCGATGGGGTTCTGAATGGATCATGCGAAATGTATCGGTCCAACCGGATTCAAAAAATTGATCCATCCAGGCCCTTTCTTCTGGAAGAAAGCCTGTTGTGTTTTTATTTCCCTTTGGATCGTGGATATCAATTTCCTTGTGTGCTATGTTATAATCTCCACAGAGAATGATTCCATTGTATTTGCTTTTGATTCTATTGAGGTATTGCATCAACTCTTGGAGCCATTCCATTTTAAACGATTGTCTTTCGTCGCCAGAAGTTCCGGATGGGAAATAGGCATTGATCAAGAGCAACTTTCCAAAATGCAATTGAATTACTCTGCCCTCATCATCGCTTTGTTTGTGGCCATTTCCATTTACTACCTTGTCTGGTTTTATTTTAGTGAATACAGCAACCCCAGAATATCCCTTTTTACTTCCCGCACTGAACCAATAATCTTCGTACCCCAGTTCTCGAATGGCCGAAACGTCAACATCTTCTTTATTGGCCTTTGTTTCCTGCACGCAAATGATATCAGCCGGATCGGTTTTCAACCAATCGATGAATCCTTTTTTAATCGCTGCGCGAATACCGTTGACGTTGTAGGAGATGAGGCGCATGTTTGTCTGTTGTCTGTTGTCTGTTGTCTGTTGTCTGTTGTCTGTTGTCTGTTGTCTGTTGTCTGTTGTCTGTTGTCTGTTGTCTGTTGTCTGTTGATGTGATTTGAATTGCGCAATATAGTTA
>JBEDAP010000278.1:0-2583 GCA_041177705.1 Bacteroidota bacterium | reverse complement strand
GCCCAAAATGGGTATGCGCAGATAGGCAAATAAGGGCTGCTGAATTTTGAAAATATCCCTGAAACCCTTAATTTTGTCCTCCATTTATTGATTCACCCACTAAAAATTTTTATTTTTTATGGCTGTTAAAATTAGACTCCAGCGTCATGGGAGCAAGAAGCGTCCCTTTTATTTCATCGTAGTAGCAGATTCCCGCGCACCTCGCGACGGTAAATTCATCCAGAAGATTGGAACCTACAATCCGCTTACTCATCCAGCAACTGTTTTGATTGACAGACAAAAAGCATTGGATTGGTTGAGCCAAGGTGCTCAACCCACGGACACCGTTCGTAAAATCCTTTCTACCAAAGGTGTTCTTTACCTCAAGCATTTGTTGCGTGGTGTGGGACTTGGATTGTTCGATGAAGCTACAGCAATGACCAAGTTTGAATCTTGGTTTCAAGAGCAAGAGAGCAAATTCAAAGCTCGTCAGGAAGCCGCTGCACGCGAGCGTCGTGAAAGACGTCGTGCCGCGCAAAGCCCCAGACGTCCTAGGCCAGCAGCACCTGCTGCTGCAGAAGGATCCGAAGAGGCACCTGCAGCCGAATAATACGAAACGTAAACTGGTAAAGCCTCGTCAAAAGCGAGGCTTTTTTTATGACAAACCAATACATCAGCATCGGAAAATTTGTAGCAACCTTTGGCATCAAAGGTCAGCTTGTATTGGAGCATGATTTAGGTGAGGGTGCAAGTTTGGAAGGTGTTCAGGCTATTTTCTTGGAAGAGCATTCTGGTTCATTTATTCCTCATTTTCTGCTTTCGTGTACGGCTAAAAGTGAACAGGAATTCTATATCATGTTGGAGGGGATAGAAACACCTGAAAAAGCTAAAAAACTGGTACGTAAAAAAGTATGGCTATTGGAAGCAGATGCCAAAAAACATGCCATGCCATCTACACCTTTATCTCTTCTCGGGTACATGGTTTTTGATCATAAAAAGAGTCTAGGTAAAGTGCTGGAAGTAATAGAACAGGCCCATCAGCTTTTATTTCGAATTGAAGTTCAAGGAAAAGAAGTTTTACTTCCAGTCAATGAAAGCACACTCCAAAAAATAGATCACAAAAACGAGAAAATCTTTTTAACACTCCCCGAGGGATTGCTTGATATTTATTTAAATTAAGGTCAGATTTATGTCTGCCCAGCAAACCCATATTGCTCATTTTGATTTAGACGCTTTTTTTGTTTCCGTTGAACGCATTTTGGATCCCTCCTTGGTAGGAATGCCTCTCATATTGGGTGGCTCAAAAGAACGAGGCGTTGTGAGCACCTGCAGCTATGAAGCCAGAAAATTTGGAGTGAAATCTGCCATGCCCATGGCTACTGCACATTCACTTTGTCCCCATGGAATATTTATGAAAGGCTCAACCGGTCAATACGGGAAATTTTCTCAATGGGTTACTGAAATCATTGCGGCTAAAGCACCTTCATTTGAGAAAGCCTCTATTGATGAGTTTTACATCGATCTCACGGGGATGGATCGTTTTTTTGATCCTCTTCAATGGACCATTGATCTACGCAAAGAAATCATGGATACCACAGGATTGCCCATTTCATTTGGATTGGCTTCCAATAAAATGGTTGCTAAAATGGCTACCAACGCTGCAAAGCCGAACGGATATCTTCGTGTACTGCCCGAGCGGGAAAAAGAATTTTTATCCCCCCTTCCTGTTTCAGATATTCCCGGAGTAGGAGAGCAAACGCTGAAGCAACTTCATGCAATGGGGATTCGAACCATCGGTGATTTATCCGATTACCCACAACCCATTCTAGAATCTCATTTTGGAAGCTTTGCTGCAGTCTTAAAACGCAAAGCAGCCGGACAACACGATGGCATCGTTCATGAGTCAACAGTTTCGAAATCTATTTCTACCGAGCATACATTTTCAGAAAACACCCGAGATCTTGATTTTCTGATGAAAGAGTTGATGAAGATGACAGAAAAACTTGGGCATGAATTGAGAGAAGATCAAAAAATGGCCACTTGCTTCGCTGTAAAAATTCGCTATGCCGATTTTGAAACGCATACCAAACAGCTATCAGTCCCCGCTACTTCTTTTGACGATGAAATCATACGAATCATACGAGAACTTTTTGAACAACTTTATGTCAACGGGAAATGGGTCCGTTTAATTGGAATACGTTTTAGTGAGCTGGTGGACCAAAATATTCAAACCCATCTGTTTGAAAATCGAGTTAAAAAAGCCAGCCTCTACAACGCCATCGATCAAGTCAAAAACAGGTATGGAAAAAAGTCAGTAGAACGAGGGAAATAATAGTCTACTAAATTAGTAGAATATAAAATTATCACATAGATTTGCAAAAAAACAACCATGTCGATTCATTTAGGAGATGATGCTCCAAACTTCAATGCTAACACTTCAATTGGTGAAATCAATTTCTACGAATATTTAGGCGATAGCTGGGGTGTATTGTTTTCCCACCCTGCAGATTTTACTCCAGTTTGTACTACGGAATTGGGAAGAACAGCCCTGCTCAAAGAAGAGTTTGCCAAACGCAACGTGAAAGTATTGGCCGTTAGCGTTGA
>JBEDAP010000277.1:0-3641 GCA_041177705.1 Bacteroidota bacterium | reverse complement strand
ATAGGTTTTGTAGAAAATCAAACCAAACATATCTATCTACTCTATGTACATCCAATCCGGATAAGAGCTTTTCTGTTTTTATCAGTTGTGAGATGAACTCCTCTGCAGTGGTTGGTTTATCTTGGTTAACATCATGTACTTGGTTCAGCCATCGTTTAAACAAATAAGTTTCTTTTTTATATGGATCGGATAGGGTTTCATAAGCTTCCTGAATTTCACGAAAATAGGCTTCTGCTTCTTGGGATTCCCCTTTTTTATCGGGATGGTATTCCAAAGCTAATTTTCTAAATGCTTTCTTGATCGTGGTTGAGTCTGAACCTACCGGAATCTGTAGAACTTTATAATAATCCTTGACCGACATTCATTCAAAGGTATTATTTGAATATATTTGAACATATACTTTGTCTATGAAAAAAATAAGTTTATTCTCCGCCCTTCTTCTTTTAGTCTCGTTGGTATCGACAGCCATGTATTTCCCTCCAAAAGCGACAAAAAATTATTTTGAATTGCGGGTATATGAGTATCGTTCTTTCGAGCAAGAGAAAATGGTAGATGGATTTTTGTCCAATGCGTTTATTCCATATATGCACAAAAAGGGAATCTCTAAAATAGGGGTGTTTACCAATCGAGCAAACGATACCTCCAAGGTTAAAAAACTTTATGTGCTGATTCCATATACCAAGCTTGAAGATATTCCCAAGTTGAATAAAGCAATGTTTTCAGATGCTGAAGTGGAATCTAAAGGCACTGAATATTTAAATGCAACAAGCGAAAATCCAGCCTACGACCGAATTGTTAATTATGTATTGGAAGGATTTAGGCTTGCGCCCTCACTCTTACTTCCTAAACTTAGCAGCTCCACTGAAGATCGCATTTATGAATTGAGAAGCTATGAGAGTGCATCAGAAAAAAAATATTGGAAAAAAGTAGAAATGTTTAACGAGGGGGGCGAAATTGATATTTTTTCCAGATTGAATTTCAATCCGGTTTTTTATGCCGAAGTTATCAGCGGTCCAACCATGCCGAATTTGATGTACATGACCAGTTTCGAAAACATGAAAGATCGAAACGAGCATTGGAATGCTTTCCGGGATGATCCTCAATGGAAAGCCCTGTTGGCCAGAAAGGAGTTTGATAAAACTGTCAGCAAGAATGTAACCTTGTTCCTGAAAGCCAAGCCGTATTCCGATCTTTAACGGATTGAGGGTTGTATCTTTGTGCAAATTTGACAAATGGATCAACTCTTAGCCATAGAGAAAGCGGTAGAGGCTATTCGCAAGCAGTATATCGGACAACCATCCATTGGTGTAGTTTTGGGAAGTGGTCTGGGTAGATTTACCCAACAAATGACCATTCATGCAGAAATTTCATACACTGCTATTCCTCATTTTCCTGTAACAACCGTAAAAGGTCATGGCGGTAAATTAATTTTCGGTTCCATCGAAGGAAAAGAAGTTGTAGTTATGTCCGGTCGTTTTCACTATTACGAAGGATATACCCCTCAGGAAGTTGTTTTTCCTATTCGCGTTATGCACGCCCTTGGCGTAAATACATTGTTGATCTCCAATGCAGCAGGAGGAGTTCACACGGATTTCAAGGTCGGTGATCTCATGATCATACACGATCACATCAGTCTATCCATTGTGAACCCTTTATTGGGACCCAATATCGACTCCTTGGGAACTCGTTTCCCTGATATGAGCGAGCCATATTCAAAAGAATTGATCCAGTTGGCATTGGATGCAGATAAAGATTTGAAAATTGGTCTGAAACGGGGAGTTTATTTTGGTGTAACAGGACCAACATTCGAAACACGTGCTGAATATAAAATGATTAAAATCCTGGGTGCAGATGCCGTAGGCATGAGTACCGTGCAGGAAGTAATTGCAGCCGTTCACTGTGGTATGCGGGTTTTTGCTATTAGCGTAATTACCGACTTGGGAATACGGGAGGTTGAAAATGTAATCACGCACGAAGAAGTATTGCAAGCTGCTAACGAGTCTGAGCCCAAACTCACCGCTTTATTTATAAAACTCATATCCAACATTTGATGCGTTTTCTCATCTTGGTTTTGGGAGTTCTTTTGATCTGTTATTGCTCCACTGTGCATGGACAGGGCAGGGGAGGAATGATGCGTGGCATGCAGGGTATGGGATCCCGCATGGGAGGTGGAATGCGAGCGGGTGGAGGAGGCGGAAGTGATTCTCTGAGTTTTGAAAAAAGAAATTACGCCGACGATTCTGTCAATGTTAGATTCCGTTATTTGGATACTGCTCGCTATAGCGGTTTTGATTCTTCTATCTCTGATTTTTACCGTCGCGTTCCTTTGAAGCCGGAATTGATTCACATTGGTCAAAACGGCAATGCTACTCGTCCCATTTTATTCAACCCACTTCGTAAACCAGGTTGGGATGCTGGATTTCATGCATTCGACCCTTATCGATGGGATATTGCGGATACCCGATTCATGAACACGACAAAACCCTTTACAGAGTTGGGATATTTGGTAGGTAGCAAAGCTGAGCAGCAGATTAGCATCCTACATACGCAAAACGTAAAACCCGATTGGAACTTTGTTTTGAATTATAGATTGGTGAACGCACCAGGTACATTCAACTCTCAAAATTCCAACCACAATAATATCCGATTCAATTCTGATTATCATACCAAAAATCAACGGTACCATGCCTACCTGATTTTATTGTCCAATGCTCTGCAGTCTTCTGAGAATGGCGGTATTGAAAGTGAGGATTTTATCATCAATCCCAATCCGGCGTATGATGATCGATTCAATATCCCAACCAACATGGCCACCACAACATTCTCTTCCCGTAATTTCTTCAATGTGAAATTGTCTACCGGGAATCGCTATGTTGACAGACATATGCTTCTTAGGCAGCACTATGATTTTGGTAAAAAAGATTCTATTGTTACCGACTCCAGTGTAGTACGGTTTTTCTTACCCCGACTCCGAATGGAACATACGATTCATTCGTCGGGTTATAGGTATAAATTTTTTGATGTTCAAGCTCAAGGAGCATCGGATTATTACTCACAGTTTTATGGTATTTCAACTTTACCGGATACATTGAATTTTGAGAGCAACTGGAAGATTCTTCGCAATGATTTTTCTCTTATCCAATTTCCGGACCCCAAAAATCCTTTGCAGTTTTTTAAGGCAGGGGTAGGGGTTTCCAACTTTTCATCCTCTCCCGATTCCATTCGAGATGTTTTTACCAATATTGTTGCACATGGTGAATACCGGAACAGAACGAGGAATAGAAAATGGGATGCACTCTTGTATGGCGAATTTTATGCTGCAGGTCGTGATATTGGAAATTACCAGGTTCAAGCAAGCTTGCAACGTGTTTTAGATAAAGTAGGTCAATTGGAAATCGGCTTTCAAAATATAAATAGAAGTCCCTCTTACTTGTATCAACGCAAAACAAGTTTCCCGATCCAACTTCCATCTCAGGTAAATGATGAAAATGTATCTGCACTTAAAGGTTCTTTATTTCTGTCAAAATGGAATACTCGTTTATCGGTTGAATATTTTTTGATTTCGAATTATACCTATGTCCGTGATTTTGCATCCGTAGATCAATATGCTCCTGTTTTCAATTTTGTTCGCGCAGGAATTC
>JBEDAP010000276.1:0-6736 GCA_041177705.1 Bacteroidota bacterium | reverse complement strand
CACCCAACGAGGTTCTGCCATTTGGAGATACACCTGGCGAACAACAGGACCCATTTTTTTTGCAATAGTTCCCATCACCATTAACAAGTCGCATTGACGAGGAGAAAATCCAACACGCTCAGAACCAAATCGAGCGAGATCATAATGGGAACCCATGGTGGCCATGAATTCAATCCCGCAACAAGAAGTAGCAAAAGGAAGTGGCCAGATCGAATTTTTTCGAGCAAGGCCAACAACACTATCTAAAGAAGTAGCAAAAAACCCTTCTCCCATATGACCATCGGGCATTGCTACTTGGTTGATCCCTCTGTCAGAGGTATCTTTTTGCAATAAGTTGAATCGAACCGGACGTGCCATAATTCAAGTTTTTAATACAACAAACACCGGATGTTCTTGTTCCATCAGGCGTTTGATTTTTTATTCTTCCCAGTGCAAAGCACCTTTCTTGATGATATATATAAATCCTGCCAGGAAAAACCCGACGAACATCAATACAGCAAAAAATCCATCCCATCCCAACCCTTTGAAGTTGACTGCATAGGGATAGAAAAATATAACCTCTACGTCGAACAATACAAATAAGATGGCTACGAGGAAATACTTGATAGCCATGGGTTGCCTGGCATTTCCAAATTGTTCGATACCACTTTCAAAAACCTGAAGTTTGTCGCTTGTCTTTCTTTTGGGTCCTAAAAGTTGCGAACCAACAATCATTACGGTCACCAAAACAACGGCAAAAACTACTTGTATACCGATGGGGAAATAATCACTGGCCTTGCTGATCTCAGGATTGGGAATTGACGATTTTACCTGAAGAAAATAGCTCCACAACATCGCTTGATTTTTTCAGGCGCAAAGTTAATCAAATTGGGGATGTAGCAAAGAATTTAGCGCCTTATGTTTTCACCCTTCTACCCACATCTAAACGACTATTTTTTTAATACAAAAGGCCCGATTTTTGAAATCGGGCCCTTGGATCGAAAAAGGTTTGAAAAGCTTCGAAATTTTCTGTCTATTTCTTAGGTGCCGCTAGCGCCTTTTGAATAATATCTCTGTTTTTAATTGCGTCCTGATTGTTAGGATCGATTTCTATGATTTTCTCCAGGTAGGCTGATGCACCGGCTAAGTCTTTTTTCACATTGGCAGAATATCCAGCTAAATACCCATAAGCCGTGATCAAGGTGCTTTTATTTTTGGATTTATCTGTTTCAGCAACCGTGATGAATTTCTCACAATCTGGAATTGCAAGTCCCTGCTCCATGGTAGAATCAATCACAGAAAGAGAACGGAAAGACCAGTAATGGCCATATACCTCATTGGGGTAGGCATTTTTATAGATACTGAAAATACTATCAGCACGCTTATACTCCGTGGCTTTGAAATTTTCAAACCCGGCGTTGTACAAATCAACCTTGCTCATTTTGGGATTTACCTTCAGCACCTTGGTTAACCACTCGGCCGACTTGGTTACATTTCCTGTCTTCTTAAAGAAATCAGCTGCTTTGCGAGTATAATCAACCTTGTTTTGCAATGCCGTATCGGCTTCAATGGCCATGTTAAAGTAGTAGTCCACCTTTGAATCTTCCGCTTTGGTTTTTGCAGCATTCATTGCCGTAACCAGGTAGTTATCTGGATTAATCTGATCGGGATTGGCTTTCTTAAAAAAGGTTTCCAAAAGTTCCAATGCACGAACAGAGTCTCCTAATTTATCGTAACTATACCCTTTTAAACGATACAGACGATTGTCTGCATTCTGACCCTGTGTTTGAAGCAAATTATCAGCTTTTGCAATTGCGTTTTTGAAATCACCTGCTGCATATTGCAAGCTGGCTTCTTCGTAATCCAATGCGGGACCGGGTTCAGCGTGTTGTTTGTATAGGTTGAAATACTTTCTGGCTTCGTTTACATCTCTGGTGAAATAATACACATATAGATCATACAACGCAGGCGTAAAAGTGGGGTCATCGGCAACGGCATCGTTAAAACGAGTCAAAAACAAATCCTTCTGCTCATTTCCCTGAGAAGCATAAATTCTTCCGATCTTATGTTTAGCCAAAGAAAGTTTAGGATCAAGCAGTAAAGCATTTTCGTAGGAAGAAACCGCACCGCCTCCATCTTGAAGCTTTCTATATAGATCGCCCATGTATACATATGCCATAGGATCTTTAAATCCTTTGATCTGAGTTGCCAGCTTGATTTTTTCAATACCATAGGCAGCATCCCCGTTCTCTTCAATATTGGCCTTACCAATTGCAACCAGGATATCAATATTTTTTGCTTTGGTCAAAGAGATTGCAGTTTCAAAACGTTGACGCGCGTCATTTGTTTTTTTCTCGCGCAACTCCAACTGACCCATGGCAACCAACAACAATGGATTGCTGCCATTAGCACCTTCCATACCCTTAACCAGTATTTCCCTAGCTCTTCCATAATGCCTTCTATCCATTTCACTTTGGAAGGCCCAATAGATTATTTCAGGATTGGTAGGAGCTGAAGCAAGTAGTTTGTCAAAAACATCTTTTGACATGTGATAGCGATTGTTAAAGAGGTACTTCTTTCCTTCCTGAACGCTCTGTGCATAGGTAGTTCCCAGGAAGATCACCATCAACATAGACAAGCTCAATCTCAAAATGCTCATTATCGTAATTTTTGGGTTGTAAATGTAAGAAATCTCGTTTATTCCGAAACATTGGCTTTTCTGACTTCCAATGCCATGCGATCTGGTACCAAATATCCTCTTCTAAAGATCAATTGGCCTTTTTCGTAGGTTAAAAAATTGACAAATCCCTTACCCAGTCCAGCAAAATTCTCTTTCAGGATATAATACAGTCCCCTGTGTAATGGATACCTCCGCAAGGCAATATTGGCCTGGTAGGGTCTTACATAAACTTCCTCTTCGCATTTCGCACATTGCAATGCAGCCATTTTTACTCGTTTTTGAAAACTCATCTGTGCAGGATCTTCCCGATTCCCTATCCAACTCACACCCAGAAAACCAATTGCCTGTGGTTTAGATGCCACATAATCAATTACACCTTCGGAATTTCGTGCAGCCACTACATTGCCATTCAGGGGTTGTCCGCGCAAAATCGAATCCAGTAAAAACCGAATGGTGCTGGTTGCTTTTAACCCATCCATGACCAACTGGTATTTATACCCACTGGTTCCATTCAACATGGATCGAATGTCTGAAACCGAAAAAAGTGAATCCTTGGCATTGTTGTTGGTGATCACGGCTATAGCATCCGTTGCTACCCGTCCGTATTGAGGGACAAAGCCCAGCGTGTCGCGGTAAAAATCGATCTCGGCCTCTTCCAATCCCTTGGTGATGATAATCATGCGGGTGCTGTCGTTCAAAAAATCCTGAATACACTCCGCTTCTGGCTTGTAATGTGGGATGATTTTGGCTTTTGGATTTTGAGAATGAAATACGGCAAGTTGTGCATCGATGATGGGAGCAAAAGATTCATCAACACTGATGTGAATCGTTCCCGAATTGAGTGTGTCATTACCTGGAATGACTTTGGCTTTTTTCTTAGCGGGACTGCAAGACAAAGCAATCATCGTGAATACAAGGAGTATTCCTGAAGCAAATCGCATCCCCTTTTTCATTTTTGCTTTTTTAAAGAATATCCACGATACAATCTGAATATGCCATAGCAAAGACAGGCAATTCCAAAAATGGATGAGGTGAGGCTATCAAAGCCCATGTTCCCGATTATGTATTTATTCAATAAAAAGAATATACCCGCAGCGGTCCACAAAAAACCCATTGTAAAATCATAGATCACTCGGAAACCCGACTGCCTTTTTTCTTCACGGTCCCTGAAACTGTTGTAACTCATGATTTGCAATTTAATACATTGAATTCAGTTGCTCGTGCCTTGTACAAAAAAGATGCGCCTTTGAAAAGTTTCCATACCCAATCCAAGAGTCGGGTTTTTTCGGCACGTACCTTTGTGAAAATTTTTGATAGATGAAAGTTCTGATGGTTTGCTTGGGTAATATTTGCAGAAGCCCCTTGGCTGAGGGAATTTTGCGTGATAAGTGTGAAAAACGTGGACTGAACTGGCAAATCGACAGCGCAGGTACTAACGGATTGCATACAGGTGAAAGGCCCTACCCCGATTCACAGGTTGTTGCCAAGCTGAATGGAATTGACATTTCGAAGCAACGTTCCCGTTCATTGAAAGCCGAAGACTTTGATCGATTTGACTTGATTGTATCGATGGCCAATGATGTTTCTTGGCAGATTCAACGCATTTCTGGAAATAAGTTCCATGCAGATAAACACAAATTGATCCTCAATTATTCTTTTCCCGGGTCTAATCTTGATGTTCCAGATCCCTGGGGTAGGTCAATCAGTGCTTTTCATGAAGTGTATCAGCTGCTCGACCAGGCATGCGAGGCATTGATTGAAGAACACACATCCGTAAAACAGCCTTAACTTCGTGGCATGAAGCCATCTCTTCCTCAAGGCACCCGGGATTTTTCTGCTGGGGTTCTGAGAAAACGAAATTATATACTCCAAACCATTCGCTCTGTATTTGAGCTCTATGGATTTGAACCCTTGGAAACACCTGCCATGGAAAACATGGATACGCTCATGGGTAAATATGGTGAAGAAGGAGATAAGCTGATTTTTAAAATACTAAACAACGGACTGCATCTTCCAGAGAAAAAGTCAGCAGCAGAACAAGATTTTCAATCCGTTTTAGAAGGAAAAACCAACAAAGGAATTACCGAAAGAGCATTGCGTTATGATCTTACTATTCCTTTTGCGCGCTATGTTTCCATGAATCATGGTCAGCTAGCAATGCCTTTCAAACGCTATCAGATTCAGCCGGTATGGCGTGCTGATCGTCCACAAAAAGGAAGATACCGTGAGTTTTGGCAGTGCGATGCAGATATCGCAGGAAGCAATTCGCTGCTCCATGAAACAGAATTGGTACTCATCTACGCCACAGCATTCCACCAGCTTGCTGTTCCAGTAACTATTCATGTTAACAATAGAAAAATTCTAACTGGACTTTCTGTTTTGTGTGGAGGTGAGGACCGAATGATGGACATAACCATCGCCATCGACAAGTTGGACAAAATCGGTTTGGACAAAGTGAAGGATGAATTGATTGGAAAGGGACTGAGCATGGAACAGATTGAACATGTTGAACAATTTTTGTCCATTCAAGGAGATCCTGAATCCTGCATACGTGAGTTGGAATCAATCTTTGCCACGGTTCCCGTTGCGATGGAGGGTTTGAAAGAGTTGAAATACGTTTATGATTCTACCCGAACATACTTACCCAAAGAGATTGAGTTTTGTATAGATCCTTCGTTGGCAAGAGGACTCAATTATTACACAGGCACTATTTTGGAGGTAAAAGCAAAATCCGTGCAAATGGGAAGCATCGGTGGTGGTGGACGCTACGATGACCTCACCGGATTGTTCGGCTTGAAAGGAGTTGCAGGCATCGGAATATCGTTTGGTGTGGATCGGATATACGATGTGATGGAAGAACTGAATGCATTTCCTCAACACATCCACCAAGGAACTTCGATTTTATTTTTCAATACCGGTGAATTTGAATTGCAAACCATCCTGTTGTTGGCTCATCAATTGAGAAGCGCTGGAATTGGGTGTGAAATTTTTCATGAGTCTGCGAAATTCGACAAGCAATTCAAATACGCAGAAAAAAAATCCATCCAAAAAGTAATTATCGTTGGTACGGAGGAAATCAAGAAAAAAACAGCAATTGTAAAAGACTTGAGCTCAGGTATTCAGCAAGAAATTCCTCAAACGGAGTTAGTAAAGTCTATTCAATTAAGCTGATTTAGACCACTTGTCCATTTGCTTCAATGTCACTTCTAAATCTTTGGCCAAAGGGGCTTCTATAAAAATAGGCTTGCCCATTCGATCGATGCATGCAATGGAAGAAGCATGCAGGGCCAACCGAGATAGTAATGGTCTTTCCTCTAATTCATTGCGCGAGAGGTTGAATTTCTTTTTAAAAGAAGAAAGTAAAATGGGACTGGGCTCTCCGTACAGTGGATCGCAAGCCAAATAATTTCCAGAAGATTGAAGATGCACCCTGATCTGATGTGTTCTTCCGGTTTCAATGTGAAAGGAAACCCAAGAATAGCCTCTGTACGATTTTATAACCTGATAATGTGTAATAGAAGGTTTGCCTTTTTTACCTATACGCATGCAACCAGCTTTGGCAGGGTGTTCTTCGATAGGAAGATTGTATGTTCCTTTTGTTTCTGGCATAGAACCATGCACCAACCCCAAGTATTTCTTTTCAACTTCTCGTTGCTCAAAAAGCTGATTGTAGTATTTATGTGATTCTGCATCTAAAGCAAAAAGGATCAATCCACTGGTGTCTTTGTCGATACGGTGTATCACAAAGGGTGTAACTCCTTGAGAGGATAACCAAGATTTCACAGAAGGAAGATTCGCATCAAACCTGTCTGGTATGGCCAACCAACCAGAAGGTTTATGAACGGCCACAAGAAACTCGTCTTTATAAATGATAGTGGGACCCATTAAATTGACATGCAGTTTGAGTTGAAGATGAATCGGTTTTCTATTTCTTTTTGATCAAACTGATCTTCTTTTTAGGTGTCGATGATGTGTATGTGCGCTTACGCTGTGCAGGCTTGGGAGCAACCTCATCAACTTCTTTCTCCAAAGTTTGGGGCAATTTCACAAACGAGCTGTTCATGAATTTCAAGAGTC
>JBEDAP010000275.1:0-4914 GCA_041177705.1 Bacteroidota bacterium | reverse complement strand
TCGTCGTAAGCCATTTTGACTTCCGTTCTCACTTTTGCCTTGCTGGTATCCATGGGAAGAACCATGAAAAAATCGGATGCAGTCTGTGCCTGATCCCAAGCTGCATCAATCTGACCATCGATTTGAATTTTCGATTCAGCTCTTTTAATGAAGTACTTGTAACTGTCGTTCTTTCTTTGACCTTGGGCGCAAACAAATGCAAAAAGGAACAAAAACAGGAGCGAAGGGGAGATTCTTTTCAAGACAGGTATTTAGTTCTTTAAGCTACAGCTTTTTTTACTAAATCTGCCGCTTCACTAAGAAGTATAGCGCTTTGAACTTTCAATCCACTTTCGTCAATTAGTTTTTTTGCTTCAGCTGCATTGGTTCCCTGTAGTCGAACGATAATTGGGATGTTGATATTCCCCAGGTTCTTATAAGCTTCAATGACACCAGATGCAACACGATCGCAACGAACGATTCCCCCAAAAATATTGATCAGAATTGCCTTAACATTTGGATCTTGTAAAATAATTTTAAATCCAGCCTCAACAGTTTGTGCATTTGCTGTGCCTCCAACGTCCAAGAAATTGGCAGGTTCTCCGCCACTCAGCTTGATCATATCCATGGTTGCCATGGCTAGACCTGCTCCGTTTACCATACATCCTACATTGCCATCAAGCTTTACAAAATTCAAATTGAATTTTCCAGCTTCTACTTCCGTTGGATCTTCTTCCGATAAGTCGCGTAAAGCTGCCAAATCCGGATGTCTTGTCAATGCATTTTCATCCAATCCCATTTTGCAATCCACTGCGATGATTTTGTCATCTGCAGCTTTGAAGAGAGGATTGATTTCTAACATCGAGCAATCCAAGCCAACGTATGCATTGTATAGATTGGTTACAAATTTGGTCATGTTCTTGAATGCGTCTCCACTCAAGCCTAAATTGAATGCAATTTTTCTTGCTTGGAAGGGCATCAAACCTCCTGACGGGTGCACCCACTCTCTGAAAATCTTTTCGGGTGTATCATGAGCAACATCTTCGATATTCATACCACCCTCGGTGCTGTACATGATTACGTTTTGTCCTTTTGCACGATCTAATAAAATCGACAAATAAAATTCTTTTCTCTCGGTTGGTCCGTCGTAGTACATATCCTGTGCAACCAAAATTTTATTAACAACCTTTCCGGCTGCTCCAGTTTGCAACGTTACCAAAGTGCCACCCAATATTTTTTCTGCAAATTCTTTAATGTCTTCAAGACTCTTCCCAACTTTTACGCCGTTAATGCCATTTTCTTTGATTTGACCTTTACCGCGACCACCCGCATGAATTTGAGCTTTGACTACTGCAAACTTGCTCCCAGACTTTTCTTTGATTTGCTCGTAAGCAGTGGTAGCCTCTGTCACTGTGCTACAGGCAAATCCTTCTTGTACGGGAACATTGTATTTTTTCAGCAGTTCTTTGGCTTGATATTCATGAAGATTCATGTAAAAGAAATTTTCGCAAATATAATGAAGGACAGGGGAATTGGTCTCTATTCTGTGAAATAAAAAAGGAGCAGGTTTTCCCTGCTCCCGTTTATTTATTTGCCCTGGTTTTCTGGCCTCAAGCCTCTCACAGTTTTACCAGCTTGCCACATTTCACTTTCACGTAATTCTTTGAGCTCTTGTTCTAGTTTTTCTCTATAATCCGGCTGAGAATTGCTGTCAATGCTTCGTTGACTTTCCTTTCCTGCCGCTACGCTATCATACAGGTTGTTGAAAACAGGCAAGGTTGCATCTCTGAACTTCTTCCACCAATCCAATGCACCACGCTGGGCAGTGGTAGAACAGTTGGCATACATCCAATCCATTCCATTTTCAGCTACTAAGGGCATGAGGGATTGGGTTAGTTCTTCAACTGTTTCATTGAAAGCTTCGGAAGGAGAGTGGCCTCTTTCTCTTAAAACTTGGTATTGTGCAGCAAAAATACCTTGGATGGCACCCATGAGCGTTCCTCTCTCACCAGTTAAGTCGCTATACACCTCATGCTTGAAATCGGTTTCAAATAAATAACCACTTCCTATGGCGATTCCTAAAGCAACTACACGATCACGGGCTTTTCCAGTTGCATCTTGATGGATGGCAAAACTAGAGTTCAGACCTCTTCCCTGAAGGAACATTCTTCTCAAGGATGTTCCTGAACCTTTGGGTGCTACCAAAAATACATCTACATCAGCAGGAGGAATGATTCCTGTTTGGTGGTTGTAGGTGATGCCAAAGCCATGAGAGAAATAAAGTGCCTTACCTGGGGTAAGATATTTTTTCACCGTGGGCCACATAGCAATCTGAGCTGCATCACTCAGTAGATAACAAATGATGGTTCCTCTTTGAAGTGCTTCCTCAATTTCAAAAAGTGTTTCACCAGGAACGAAACCATCGGCAACTGCTTTATCCCATGTCTTGGAATTTTTGCGCTGACCTACAATGACATTGATGCCGTTTTCTTTTTGGTTTAAAGCTTGTCCAGGTCCTTGTACGCCATAGCCGATTACTGCTACCACTTCGTCTTTCAGTACCTGTTGTGCTTTTGCGAGTGGAAATTCTTCACGAGTTACTACATTCTCCTCTACGCCTCCGAAATTGAGTTTTGCCATAATACTTCTGTTTAGTTGTTTTTATTTGATTTAAAGATTGTCTACTTCTTTGGATGTTGCTTCCGCTTCCGAGATAGGAAGGTCGATGAATTTTTCTTCGGGTTCTGTTTTTTCAAACTCCCTTAATTTTTCATTGAAACCTTTGCTGTCTTTGATGATTGCAATACGAGCACTTCGCACAAACTCAATCAGACCAAATGGTTCAAGTACTTTGATCAAGGTGTCTGTTTCTTCACGTTGACCGGTTGTTTCAAAAATGGTATAATCCTTTCTGATTACAACAGCACGGGCTCCATAGGCGCGCAAGAGTCGCTCAACGCGTGCTTTTTCTGCTATGGCGTCGGTAGGCACTTTGTACAAAGCCATCTCCTGCCAAATGATAGCATCGTTGGTATTGTAATACGCTTTGAGTACATCAACCTGCTTTTCAATTTGGCGGACTACTTTTCGAACGGTGTCTTCCGTTTCATTGACCACAATATTAAAACGATGAATTCCTTCCACTTCAGAAGGGGAAGTATTCAAGCTTTCGATGTTGATTTTTCTTCTGGAAAATATGGTGGCGATACGGGTGATCAAACCCACGCGATTTTCCGTATAAACCGTTAATGTATATTCTTGTTTCATTTCATTTATTTTAAACGTATTTCGCCAACACCACATCCCTGCGGTACCATCGGGAATACATTGTTTTCTTTTCCTACCATCACTTCCAGCAAATATGCTCCGTTGTGGTTTAACATGGTTTTCAAAGCTGAATGAAGATCTTCTCGTTTTGATACGGAGTTTCCTTCAATGCGGTATCCTTTGGCAACCGCAACAAAATCCGGACTTTCTATATCAACAAACGAATATCTTCTTTCATGAAACAGTTGTTGCCATTGTCTTACCATTCCCAAGAATCGATTGTTGAGAATTAATATTTTGACATTGATGTTGTATTGCATAATGGTGCCCAATTCTTGAATAGTCATTTGTACTCCACCATCTCCAATAATCGCTATAACGGTTCTATCTGGAGCTCCATATTTGGCACCCATGGCAGCAGGCAATGCAAATCCCATTGTGCCCAATCCACCTGAGGTTACATTGCTTTTGGTTTGATTGAATTTTGCATAGCGACACGTAACCATCTGATGCTGCCCGACGTCCGTAACAATAATGGCATCCCCTTTCGTCAATTGATTCAATTGATCGATAACTTCTCCCATGGTCAAAATTTCTTGCTGAGGATGGAGTTCATCTTCGATTACGGCCTCCACTTCTTTTTCCATGCAAGTTTTGAATTTATTCAACCATGCAGTATGTTCAGTTTTATTTAATCGGGATGTTATCAACGGTAAAGTTTCTTTGCAGTCACCCCACACAGGAACATCTGCTTTAACATTCTTGTCGATTTCTGAAGGATCAATATCCAAATGGATCACCTTGGCTTGCTTGGCATATTTATCCAGTCGTCCAGTTACACGATCATCAAACCTCATACCTACGGCAATCAATACATCGCATTCGTTGGTAAGCACATTGGGTCCATAGTTGCCATGCATACCTAACATACCCACGTTTAAAGGATGATCTGTTGGCAAAGCACTCAAACCTAAGATGGTCCATGCAGCAGGCAATCCTGCTTTTTCAATGAATGATTTGAATTCTTGCTCAGCGCGGCCCAAAATAACACCCTGGCCAAATATCACCAAGGGGCGTTCCGCTTGGTTAATCAATGCAGCTGCTTCTTCAACATAACTCAAGCGAACATTGGGTTTGGGTCGATAGCTCCTTACATGTGTACAAGGCTCATATCCTTTGAATTCAAATTTTTGAAGCTGTGCGTTTTTGGTGATATCAATTAAAACAGGACCAGGTCTTCCTGTTTTGGCAATGTAAAACGCTCTTGCCAACGTTGCGGGAATTTCATTGGCATCCGTTACTTGATAATTCCATTTGGTTACCGGTGTAGTGATGTTGATGACATCTGTTTCTTGAAACGCGTCTGTGCCCAACAAATGTGCAAATACCTGTCCCGTTATACATACCAATGGAGTTGAGTCGATTAATGCATCGGCCAATCCGGTTACTAAATTGGTTGCACCCGGACCACTGGTAGCAAACACAACTCCAGTCTTTCCAGAAACGCGTGCATATCCCTGACCAGCATGTATGCCTCCTTGTTCGTGTCTCACTAGAATATGTTCAAGCGAATCTCTGTGATCATACAAAGCATCGTAGATGGGCATGATTGCACCACCGGGGTATCCAAATATCGTGTCAACACCTTCCGCAATCAATGAGCGCATC
>JBEDAP010000274.1:0-2819 GCA_041177705.1 Bacteroidota bacterium | reverse complement strand
CGGTAATGGCATCCGTCTCAAATATTTTATTCAAATCACCGATAAGCTGTTCCACTTTTTCAGCAGATGTTTTGGCATCGATCTGCACCTTCAATTCACCACGTCGATGCGTTCGAAGTCCAAGATTATCAATTATGGAATCAACCATTTTTTTATTTGGGACCGTAACAAATGTTTTCTCAACCGTCCTGATCCTGGTACTCCTTAATCCTATTCGTTCAATTGTGCCTGTAATATTTTCTATTTTAAGCAGATCACCCGTTCCAAAGGGTTTATCAAAAAAGATGATAAAAGACGCAATCAAATTTTCAAGACTCTCCCGAGCAGCAAGTGCTATTGCGGCACCTACTATACTCAACCCAGCCAGTACTTTAGAAATGTCCTGATTAAAAACAATTTTGATAATAAATAAAACGCCAACAATAGATAAAATAACCTTTAAAAAATCTTTAAAGAAAACAATCAGTTGATCATCATCCGAATGAGCAGTCTGAGACGCTTTTCTACCCATAACGAGTGCGAGATAATCAACTAACCGTAACAGCATTCTAAAGAAAAAGAGAATGATAAAAAAACGAGCTAGCCCTTCGGTATAATCTGAAACAGTTAATCCGCCACCAACTTTTATTTTGAGCTTAACAGGAAATGTTAACGTTTCTAATGCAAGGTAACTTATCAATACCAGTAGAAAATTTTCAACTGGCCCGATGATAAGATCTACAAAAGACTTTCGATCCATTGAACGCCCAAGTCCCCGCATTAAAAAAAAGAATAATGAGCTTACATATCGGCCAATGAATTTTTTAAAGAGATAGGCGGTCAGGATTACTCCTGCAACTATTGCATATTGCAGAATGGTATTGTCTAATACCATAATTTCCCAGAATGACTGCATATAAATCTATTTAATTGCTGAATCAAAATATCCTGTATATCAAATTAATAAATCTCAAGGCAAATAGGATTTCAACTCCAATGAATGCCCATCAAATACAGCGTACGTGTAATACTTTATCCAATCGCCCAAATTAACATACCTAGTTTTTTCAGATAAAGAAAAATCAATAGGGAGATGTCGGTGCCCAAAAATAAAAAAATCCTTATGCTCTTTATTTAGGTATTCTCTACAGTATCGGATAAGCCATTCATTTTCTTCACCCAAAAACCGATCATCATCATCGCCGGTTACAGCTCTGCTTCCTCTGCTTGAAAAGTTTGCCAACGCCATACCTAATGAAGGTGGGATTATTCCAAATAAGAACTGAGCAATAGGATTACGAAAAATCTTTTTCAAAAACTTATAACCATGATCTCCAGGACCAAGTCCATCACCATGTCCAATTAAAAAAGATTTGCCGCTAAATTCAAATGCTTTGGGATGATGATAAACAGGAATGCTAAGCTCTTGTTCGAAATAACCATTCATCCACATATCATGATTTCCAACAAAAAAATGGATAGGAATACCAGAATCTGTCAATTCTGCAAGTTTACCCAAAATGCGAACAAACCCTTTAGGAACAACTTTTCTATATTCAAACCAAAAATCAAAAAGGTCGCCTACAATAAAAATTTCATGAGCATCATGTTGTATGCTATTCAGGAAGGCCACAGCTTTTTTTTCACGGATCAAACTACTTGCATGATCCGGAATACCCAGATGAAAATCGGATAAAAAATATATTCTTTTCCCTTCTGGTATTTGCATTTTACTGAGGTAATTGATCGGCTAGAAAACAATATACTTCTTTAGGTCCATGAACACCTACTACCAGCGTTTTTTCAATATCAGCTGTTCTGCTTGGACCTGTAGCAAAGCTGATCATTGATGGAAGACGCAAGCCATATTTTTGCTTCATCAGGTCTAATGCATCTCCGATATCATAAACTACTTGATCAGTACTGGCAATACATACGTGAACCGGAGCATATACCGATGCCGTTCTTCCCTCTACTTTGGCAGAACTGAGCACCATACTACCCGTTCTGGCTACTAAAAACTCACAGGTTGTAATGGCCACATCGGCATCTGCCAATGCTTTCTCGGTAAAATGGTCAAACCCATTACGGATGAACATTTCTCTTATAGTAGGTTCCGCACAATAAATATGAGCCCAGTTTTGCAGGGCAGCAATGTGTGCAAATTGCTGAACAACTTCCTGTTCATTCATACAAAACTGAAATTTACCTTGCAGAGAAGTGAATTGCTCTGCGAAAATGACAGTAACATCATCTTGAGGTAATGGATAAAACTCCTCAGCTTTTGTTGATTGAGGGAAAGGCAAAGGCACCGGTTTTTCCAGTGCCTTTCTGATTCTGTTCAGTATATTATTTTTTGAAGCGTTCATTACTGGTTCGCGTTTAGGCCAATACCATCAGCTGAGGCTTCCGATTCATTATTCGAAGCTTTGGCCGAAGGCTCTTCGGAATGTTCATCCAAAAGTACTTTTTTATCTTCAAAAGGACGTTTACCAATCAATTCTTCTACATCACTCTGGTGCAAAACTTCTTTTTCTAAAAGGGCGTGAGCCAGATCCTCGACCTCTTTTTTACGTTCTGTCAATAATTTTTTGGTCCGCTGATAGGCCTCATCGATCAGTTTTCTAACCTCATCATCAATGAGTTTACCGGTTTCTTCACTAAAAGGTTTGGTGAATTGGTTTTCCTGAGCAGGATCATAGAAACTCACATTTCCTACTTTCGCATTCATGCCATAAACCGTGACCATCGAATAAGACATTCGGGTGATCTGTTGAAGATCATTCTGCGCTCCGGTCGAAATCTTCCCAAAAAAGATCTCTTCTGCCGCACGGCCACCT
>JBEDAP010000273.1:0-3650 GCA_041177705.1 Bacteroidota bacterium | reverse complement strand
CTTCAGAAAAATTCAGCAAATATGGTTCTATCAAGGCTGGATATGGTGTTGGATTGCGCATCAAGTTAAATAAGTATTCAGGTGCCAATATTTGTATTGATTATGGCTTTGGTAAAAACGGTTCACGTGGCTTTGCAGTGAATCTGGGGGAAATTTTCTAAGCTTCTTTAAAAAATTCAGAGGGTGTTTTTCCTGTACGTTTTTTAATAAACTCAATAAAACTTGTTCGTGAATTAAATCCAATTTTCTTTCCTATATAATCAATCGTATAGTTTTTGAATGCTGGATCTTCGCTGATCATGGTCAGTAAATATTCAAACCGCTGATCATTGATGAATTGCACAAAACTTTTTTGGTATTCTTGGTTGATGAAAGATGATAGTTGGTAAACTGGGATATTCAATGTTTTGGATAAATTATTGATCGTGAACCCTGGTTCCAAATAACTTTTGTCTTCATTGAAAAATGTTTCGATTCGATGTTTATAATCCTTCCCTTCCAACAATGTTAAGCTTAGTCTATTTTGATTGAATTCTGTCTTTGCATCTCCAATTGCATTGTAATCTTTCACGGAAATGATGGGTATTTTTTCCTGCATCCATCCAACCATGCCATAGAGAATTTTCGGACGTGCAAATAGCATGATTGAAGTTATCAAGTTGGTGAATCCCATTGTTAGGATGATGATCTGCTCAAAGTGCAGTGCTGAACTTACTTGCAGAACTGTTTGGATGAACAAAAGTGAAACCGATAACAGCAATAGGTTGGTATACATTTTCAACCATTGAATCATTTCAGCATTTTGCTCCAGATAAAAATGATTGCTGGTCAATTTCTTTTTCCATTCGATCAGCAACATAAATTGTGCTACAACAAATCCAAGGGTCATGGTCACCCTGAATATTGCCAGGTATCCTGGCGGAAAGAGTCCATCAGGTTCAAGCACTACCATTTTAAGGTTTTGGTTGATCAGGTTGATGGTCTCAATTTGTTCTTCTCTATTCAATAGCAAAAAGGGTATTCGGTTGATCAGTCCCAGCAATGCCGGAACAAAGAATAGAATATCAGATTTGGACAGTTTGTATTCTTGCCTCAGAACTGTTCGAACATATAAGTATGAAAATGGGCCAATACAAAAAGTAATGAATGAAAACACCCGATACGTAAAAGGAAGGAGTTGGTATAGATTGGTAAGAAAAGAAGCGTTTATCAGAAGTACATAGGAAATAGAGAGTACAGATAGGGCTAAAAGTCGGTTTCCCAATGATTTTTCATTGTGGCTCATGAATAAAATGATTGAAACAGCCAAGCCCAAGATGCCTGTTAGAAACATGAATAGGAAGGGTCCAACTTGTTCGGTTATAATCATATGTAATTTTTAAACATTTTGTTTAATAATATTTTAAAAATATTAAACAGAATTAAGGGACCAATGTGTTTGATTTGAAACTACATCGTTTTAATTCAAACATGAACAGTTTCAATTAGTTATTTGAACAAAATAAGCTTGTTTTTTTTGCATTTATGGATTATTACATACATTTTTGTGTCTACCAAAAGGATATTGTTTAACCTAAAATCAACTGCGCTAAGTAATTTTTAAAATTTACTCAGACACACCTAGCTCATCTTCATGAAGGCACTTTTCAGCATACGTTCTCATTTTTTACTTTCTCGTTTAAAAGACACCTTCTCCACACAACAAATTTCGTATGAAACAGTTGAAAATGAAACCATTTCTGTGGCATTTGAGAATGGTTCATCCTACATTGTTTTAACGGACCATCAGGATTTTCTGTCTGAGATCGCTGATTTGAAGCAACATGGTACACACGTAAAAATTCTTTTCATTGTTGATTCCAATGATACCTCTGTAGAGAGATTTTTTGGATTGATGGAGCTTGGTGTAGACGGCATCATCAGCAGTCAGTTTTCTTCAAATACGTTGACCAATGCACTCCAAGAAATATCACAGGGGATGGGATATATCTGTCCGCGTTTTGCAAAATCTTTACTTGACTATTTTCAAACGAATAAGTCAAGGGTTTCTCAACTAAGTCAAAAGGAATTGATGGTGGTAAAATTATTGGTAAAGGGAGAGACTTATTCGCGCATTGCAGAGACACTGAATATGTCCATCAATACTGTAAGATTCCATGTAAAAAACATTTACAGGAAACATGATATTCATAACAAGACCTTGCTTTCCAGGTATTTTCACGACCTCGTGATCGATACCCCAAGAGCAATCAAACAAGTATACAACGAAGTTTAATTATAAATTTTTTTTGATGAGGAAGCATTCAATTTATTCAAAACTGTTATCCATTTTTTTGTTATTGATCACATTAAATGGATTTGGAGCAGAGGTATTTTTTAGTCAAGTATATAAAGGTCAAGGAAATACTTATGTTGAAGAATCTAGTTCAATTACTATTCTTACATCAACGCTTATTAGTAGCACAAATGTAAGTTTTGTATCCTATGATCCAAATGCTACTTCTTTCAACGGAAATAATGTTGTTGGTTATTTGAAATACACTAATAGCAGTGGTGAGGTCGTTAGAATTCTTGTTAATGCAACAAGACCTGTAAAAGATGGTTCAACCAAACAAGGACTCTATTTAGCAGTAATGAGGGTTAATGGTAGTGGACAACCAATCAATTCAAGTAACGTAGTTATCGATCCAATTGCTTCTCCAAACAGTATCTCATACTCTGGGGATGCCTATGTTTTTGTAATTTCTGGTCAGGAGAGCTATTTTTCTACCAATGCAGCCGCAAGCCCAGTAAATCCAATTCAAACCTCTTCAGACCAGGTAGATACATTTTTAAATAGTATTTTAACTAGTCAACCAGTTATTACATTAAGTGGCTCATTAACTCCGTTCTCTACTTGTTCTGGAACTGCTTCTGGAACTCAAACTTTGACAGTTTCAGGAAGTAATTTATCAACTAATAACATTACAGTAACTGCACCAACTGGTTATGAAATCTCAAAGACAAGTGGAGGTACTTATTCATCATCACTTACGTATACACCTACTAGTGGAAGTGTAAGCACATCAACCTTTTATATCAGACTATCTACATCTGCAACAAATGGGGTAAGTGGAAACATTGAAGCTTCATCAACAGGTGCTGCAACCAAGTCTGCTTCAACCGGAACAGCAACCGTATCTTCTCAGCCAACCACTTCTGCTGCTGGTGCAGATCAATCGAATTGTGGAAATGCAACATTTACCATGGCAGCTAACACGCCAACTTCCGGAACGGGAGCTTGGTCAGTTGTTTCTGGTACTGCCACCATAACTTCTACATCATCAGCAACTACAACAATAACTGGCATAACAGCCGGTACAGGTGCAACATTGAGATGGACAATATCTAGCAGTGGTTGTACCCCTTCAACTGATGATGTTGTGTTGACAAATAATTCAGTTCCTACAATTTCTGGTTCAACAACAGGATCTAGATGTGGAACGGGAACAGTAACACTTGGCGCTACGGCAAGTGCAGGTACCATTAATTGGTATGCTGCAGCAACTGGCGGAAGTTCATTGGGAACTGGAACAAGTTTTACAACTCCGAATATTTCAACTACAACAACCTATTATGTAGATGCAACTTCAGGTAGTTGTACGACAGCC
>JBEDAP010000272.1:0-3120 GCA_041177705.1 Bacteroidota bacterium | reverse complement strand
GAATCTTGGAAACAAAAGGCTTTTACCTTGTATCCCATTTCACCTAAACTGGCTGCAGCAGAAGAGCCTGCCAATCCAGTTCCCACAACGATAACTTCAAGCTTTCTTTTGTTGGCGGGATTCACCAACTTAACGGAACCTTTGTATCGGGTCCACTTTTCATCTAACGATCCTGAAGGTATTTTGGAATCAAGCATACGAGGTTGATTTATTCAAATTAAAATAATAAGGTGATGCTACCCACGGGTATATACCATCCGAAATACATGAAGATGGGCATGAGTGCGAAAATCAAAGGAACAAGGATGGAGAATACGATTCCAATTTTTTTAATCATTGGAAAATAGTTTTTGGAAGTCCAACCCAACGTTTGTGCAGCGCTTTGTACACCATGCATCAAATGCCAAGACAATGAAAAACAACCTAACACATACAAGACAACCACCCAGGGCTGCGCAAATACAACTTTCATTTGTCCATATAAATTATGATAGACCTGTCCTTTCACTTCCTTCAATCCTCCAAAGCGCGATGGAACCCAAAAATGAGCAAGATGTACAATCAAAAACAAAAGAATCAATGTTCCCAACAAAGCCATCGATCTGGAATACCACTTGGATGTAACATTTCCTGCAGTAACTGCATAACGTGATTTGCGCGTTGCTCTATTTTGCAATTCCAATTTATATCCTTGAAGGATATGCAAAATAAATCCGGCGAACAAACCAATTTCAGTTATACGAACCAGCAAATTCGTACCCATGAAGTGTGCTGCGCGATTGAAATTTTCTTCCGCATTGGAAAAAAGTACGTTTGCGTTTACATAGCAATGCACAATCAAAAAAATGACAAGAAAAATTCCTGTCAACGCCATCACTAATTTTTTTCCGATGGAAGAATCAAATAATTGAGTCCAATTCATAATGGATAATTTCTCAAATTTTAAACTGGTGCAAATTTACGATACAAACTGTTACAAATGAGAGAATTAGTTAATTGTTCAACTTTTTAAGGATCATATTATCTACCTTGGTAAACAAATTACCCGGACTGAATGGTCGCCAATCAGGCAAATCGAGAACATGCAGATACCGATCAATGCCAGCTCTTCTAAAATCGTAGAGTGATTGATCAGGCAAACCCAGTATAGCTACCCAACCGCCCTGATCAGATACATCATCATACCATTCTTCGTAATAGCAGTCATCGCTGCTGTGAAAATTCAACACATTCTCACCTATTAAAATGAACTTTCGAATACCATGTGCCTGTAACTGATCTATAACTTCCCTTTTTAAAGTCATGATATCGTTTTCGATTGCATCATTCCACTCTCCAATAAATTCCAATACAGCAAAGGAAAGCTCGTAATCGGCAAACAAAATTTTTGCATAAAGCGTAGAAGAACCAAAATCATCCCACTGGGGATGAATAAAATAATTGTATACAGTTTGGGTAAATTGAAATTCAGAATACTCACGACCATAAAAGGGAGATTTATTATCCTCCTCTGCCATGTAGATATGTCGCCAGTTATAAAAAGGCTCTATTTCATGCATATAGACCTCAATATCAAGAATTCAATGCTTTTTTAACACTACCTGCTTGAACAAGCAGTTCTTTGGCTTCTTCGTAAGTCAAGTCTTTTTTTTGGGCCATGATCATACGAACACCTCGATCAATCAATTTATCGTTGGTGAGTTGCATGTTAACCATCTTATTGTCCTCCACCCTCCCCAATTGAATCATCACGGCTGTTGAAATCATATTCAATACCAATTTCTGTGCAGTGCCACTCTTCATTCGGGTACTACCGGTTACAAATTCTGGTCCAACCACCACTTCAATTGGAAAATCAGCATGCCTGGATACTTCCGCATTCGGGTTGCAGGAAATAGATCCCGTTGCTATCCCATGCTCTCTGCATGTTTTTAAACCTCCGATCACATAAGGAGTAGTTCCACTCGCAGCAATGCCCAATACAAAATCTTTGGGAGAAACTTTATAGGCCTGTAAATCCAACCATGCTTGCTCTTGATCATCTTCTGCAAATTCTACTGCCTTGAACATGGCTTCTCTACCGCCCGCTATAATTCCTATTACAAGTCCATCGGGCACTCCATAGGTAGGTGGACATTCTGAGGCATCCACAACTCCCAATCTTCCGCTTGTACCAGCTCCAATGTAGAACAACCTACCTCCGGCAAGCATTTTATCGGATACGGCCTCAACCAATGCGGCAATGGAATTCATGGCTGATGCAATAGCTTCTGGAACTTTTTGATCTTCTCGGTTGATATTGGTCACTATTTCCTGTATCGTCATCTGCTCAAGATGCCTGTACAAAGAATCTTGTTCCGTAATCCTATCAGACATGGATTGTGTTTAGTTGATGTGGTATTTTGCTAATCCTTTCATGGGTGCTTTTAAAATCCTACCCAACTGAAAACCATAGCTATTGCAAAGTTCCGATATTTTATCTTTAAAATGATATGCTATGCTACCTACAAAATGAACAGGTTCCGTTTTGGCTTGAGGATAGGATTTCAAATGAATTTCAAAAAAATCCCTCAATCCGTCTTCAATGATATTTTCAATCATGTAATGACCACGATTTGCAGATAGAAACTTACAGAAACCTGCTAAATAGCGATTGGCAAAGGGCTCTTTGTAAACACGAGCCAGGATTTCATCTTTAGTTGTTTTGAACTGGACTTCAAATAAATGCATGAGCGTATCATCGAAGGTCCCATACAAATAATGTTGAATAACCTTTTTGCCCAAATAAAACCCACTCCCTTCATCCCCCAATACATATCCCAAACCCGGAGAATTTTTGATGATTCGCTTACCGTTGAAAGAACAAGAATTAGAACCCGTCCCTAAAATACAAGCAACTCCATGTTCATTACCACATAATGCTATTGCAGCACCCATCAAATCATGCGTCACATGAATTTTCGCATGTGGAAATACATGACTCAAAGCCTTGTGTACAATTTTTGCATTTTTGGCTGCCTTGCATCCCGTACCATAATAGTAAATAAAATCAACTGCTGCTTCTAAATTTTTTTTTGAAAACTCTTTTCGGATTAGATTTTCAATAACAGCTCCTGTCAT
>JBEDAP010000271.1:0-4607 GCA_041177705.1 Bacteroidota bacterium | reverse complement strand
TTACAGGGGACATTACCAAAATCATTGGTTTTTAGAAATGAAGTATGCAAAAATCCATTTTCAGAAATTTGAATGATCGTCAGATTGTCAGTATGATAAACTTCAATTGGTTTAAATTCTCTAGAACTCAAATTATTTTGCGAGTATAGATTTCCACAGAGTAAAAAAGTTAGAACAATATGGAGTGTTTTCATATAGCAAATATACTTTAAAGATGCACCCCCTAAATGTCTGATAAACAAAGAAAGGGCGATCATCTTTGACGGGTTGTCTATTCAGGCTGTTCAGACTGGACTTGAACAGTGATCCTATGATAAACAGAGGATTGAGGAACAGTGAATGTTTTTTCTGCCTGTTGATAAACAATCACTTATTTATTCATTATAATTTTAGATTTCTAAAAATCAATACTTTTCTATATCATAATTGAAAATTTCTTGCTGAGAGCAGTCGCAGAACATCCATTATTACTTATTAATCATAATACAGCTTCATTTGCTTAGTATAGAATTTCCTTGTAAAAGTTATCTGAGTATTGAAGTGATACGTACTGAGATATTTTGATCTATTGCAGAATCTTTTCATGGTATTCAATGACGGGAGAAGAGTGAAATAAAATGCCAGATACTATTCTGTACTTGTATATCATCAACATCGATTGATGATCTATACAAAAAATTTAAACCATCTATTTGAGAGATACTTACATTTGCTTGAATGGTTTTGTAATTTCAACAATGAATTCAATCAAATAGTATTTGTTTATGAAAAATATTGTCTCTTTTATCATTGCAATGATTTATGTAAGTGAAATAGTTGCTCAACAATACATCAATCGTATGTTGCAGCCTTCAGATGTGCTTTCCATGAGAAGTATACGTCAACCAAAGGTTTCACCTGAAGGCAAATGGGTCTTGTATGCAGTTTCAAGGGTTGACAGTATTAAAGATAGTTACGTTACAAAATTATTTATGACCAGCTGGGACGGTAAAGAAACTCTACAGCTTACAGAGCAAAGCAGCAACCCCAGTGCTCACAGCTGGAGTCCCGATGGCAAGTACATTTCATTTCTGGCAAGTGCTAAAAATGATGAAAAATACGGTGCAGCGAGGCAACTTTTTTTGCTTGATCGCAGGGGTGGAGAGCCGATTCAATTAACGCATGTCAAAAGTAATATTGCTTCTTATACTTGGAGTCCAGATGCAAGTAAGATTGCACTTGTGATGGATGATCCAGATTTTTCAGATACTTCAAAATCCAATGTCAGGGTACCTTATGAGATCAATCGGTATCGATTTAAGCAAGATTATGAGGGGTATTTGGATAACCGTAAGAGCCACCTTTATTTGTTCGATTTGGCAACAAAGAAGTTAGATACATTGACGAAGGGAAATTATGAAGAGACTTCACCCGTATTCAGTCATGATGGCAGATCTGTCGCTTTTGTAAGCAATGTTTCTGCTGATCCCGACCGAAATTCGAACACGGATATTTTTCTAATGGATTTAAGAACGAGGCAGGTAAAACAAATCACTGCTTTCAAGGGAAGCAATGGTTCTCCCGCTTTCAGTCCGAATGATCGGTTTCTCGCGTATACGCAAAGTTTGACAGATGAAAATTTCAATATGTACGACGTGAGTGAATTGGTAATTAAAAAAATAGATGATGGGACAGAAAAGAATCTCACGAGAAAGATTGACAGATCGGTTAGGGGCTATACCTGGTCATCAGACAGCAAGTCAATTTTCGCACTGATAGAAGATGACCGCACCCAACACATACAACAACTCAGTATTGAATCTGATATCGTACAATCTATCACCAAAGGGAATGCTGTTTACAGTTCGATTCAAAGCAATGATGCGGGGCAAGTGGTGGCATTGTATAGTGATCCCTATACTCCAGAGGAAGTGTATTGTATTGACAACGGATCACCCAGGAGGTTGACCCAAGAACAAGATCAATTTGTTAAGAATTTTCAGCTATCCCATGTAACTGGATTCAAAGCAATTGCTGCAGATAGATCAGAGGTAAGCGGTATTCTCTATTTGCCCGATTCAACCAAGAAAAAATATCCTTTGATACTATTCATACATGGGGGTCCTGTAGCACAGGACGACTATTCATTTGATGAATCTCGTCAAATACTTGCAGCTGCTGGATTTGCCGTAGTGGCTGTTAATTATAGGGGAAGCAGTGGCAGAGGAGCTGCATATGCAAGGTCCATTTACGCCGACTGGGGTAACAAAGAAGTTGCAGATATCATTGCCTGTGCAAATCATTTGATCAAAACTGGAATAGTGGATTCCAATCTGATGGGTATTGGCGGTTGGAGCTACGGGGGAATATTGACAAATTATACCATCGCAAAAGACCGCAGATTCAAGGCAGCAGTCAGCGGTGCAGGTAGTTCTTTTCAATTTACCATGTATGGAACCGATCAATATGTCATGCAATATGACGAGGAGTTAGGTACCCCGTGGGAAAACACAAAAAAATGGATGGAGTTATCATATCCATTTTTGAACGTAAAAGCCATAAAAACGCCCACATTGTTCATGGCGAGTCAAAATGATTTCAATGTTCCCGTGGCTGGTGCTGAGCAAATGTACCAGGCATTCAAACATACTGGCATACCTACGGGACTGGTGATCTATCCCAATCAAAATCATGGATTTAGTGTACCCAGCTACATAATACATCGTTACAACAAGCACATTGAATGGTTCCAAAAATTTTTAAAATGATTTAACAATTTGGTAAAACTTCTGTTTATATGTATTTCAAATCTCAAGAAAACCCATGCTTATGTATAAAAAATTACTTTGTTTAGGATTTTTACTACAATCAATCCTATTTTCTTCAACATTATCAGCACAGACATCCGAAGTCAGGGGAAAAGTATCCGATGAAAGCGGACAACCAATTTCCGGAGCAAGCGTTGTCATCAAAGGGCAGTCTACAGGAGTTACATCTGATGCCTCAGGCGTTTTCGTCCTGCCCAATGCATTGGGAAAGCAAATTGTGGTATCTGCAGTCGGATATGACGCTTTGCAACTTAATGCAAGCAACAATATTCAAATTACGCTAAAAACAGATACCAGGTTGATGTCTGAAGTGGTAGTAACTGGATTTGGCGGTGCTACCATAAAGCGAGAACTGACTGGAAATATTGCCCGCGTAAAATCCAAGGAAATCGAATTTTTGCCAACTCCAACCGTAGACCAGGCATTACAGGGCAGGGCTGCGGGAGTTTTTGTAAACGCACAATCAGGAAAATTGGGACAAGCAGTTACGGTGCGTGTACGCGGAAATTCATCTATCAGTGCCAACAGTCAGCCTCTTTATGTCTTGGATGGTGTTCCCATCACTTCCCAAAGTCAAAGCAGTTATGGAGGAGCTACGAATCCATTGGCGGATCTTAACCAAAATGATATTGAGTCGATTGAAGTTTTGAAAGATGCTTCTGCAGGGGCTATTTATGGTTCGAGAGCTGCGAACGGTGTTGTGTTGATTACCACGAAGAAAGGAAAAGCGGGCAGAACAAATGTATCTCTCAATCTTCAAACAGGGTATGCTGAGGCAACCAAGCGATTGCCTATGTTGAACTCTGAGCAATATGCAGAGTTGATTTTGGAGGCTGCAAAATATTCTGACGACAGGGAAGGAATACCATACAACGACCCTTACAGTTATACTACATATGTAAAGAATGACGTAATGGATTACTACAGTTACGGTCAGTGGTCTAAAGATCCAACCAAATCCTACGATTGGCAGGATGCAGTATTTCAGAGAGGTCCTTACAGACAAGCAGATCTTCAAATACGTGGCGGTACAGACAGAACGAAATTCTTTACTTCGTTCCAGCATTTGGATCAAACAGGTACCATCATAGGTAATAATTTACAAAGATCAGCAGGAAGAATTAATTTGGATCAAAAAGCAAACGACTGGTTAGACCTTGGCGTATCTATGAGTTTAGCCAGAACGCTTAACAGAAGATTACCTGACGACAATGCCTTCTCAAATCCGCTTCAGGCGATCGCGCTCAATCCAATGACTCCTTTCACTGACCCCAAAACCGGTTTACCGGCAGGTACTCCTCCCGGAGATGTCAATATTCCACTTTATTACAATCCAGTACTCACAGTTGATTACGGAAAGTTCACGCAAGAAGTATACAGGACCTTTGGAAATTCCTATTTAAAGGCAAAACTCATGAAAGGCCTTATTTTCCAAACGGAATTTGGAATGGACTTCTTGAGTCAGAACGAAGAAGGGTACTTCAGGTCTGAGACTGTGAGAAATCAGACTTCTGCAGTACGTGGTTCAGGTACAAATACTGGTACTTTTATAACAAATTACAACACCAACTCTTATTTCAACTACAATTACAGTGGTAAAAAGTCTAATCTCTCTACCACATTGGGCATGCAGTATCAGCAATCGCAAGCTAAATACAATTCAACTTCAGGAACCGATTTTCCTTCCAATTCGTATACTAAAATTGCAAGTGCTGCAACAAAATCGGGAGGTAGCTCATCTCAAACTGATTTCAGGTTTTTGTCTTATTTCCTAAGGGCCAATTATACTTTAATGGATAG
>JBEDAP010000270.1:0-4506 GCA_041177705.1 Bacteroidota bacterium | reverse complement strand
AGGACCTTTTTGCACATGATAACACCTGCTTTGAAAATAGCTATTGAAGAATCACTTCAGCAACAGAAGCAGGTTATTCTCTTTCAAAATCGCAGGGGATATACGCCTTATAAAATTTGCGGTACTTGTGGATATATTCCTCATTGCGACCATTGCGATGTAACCTTGACCTATCATAAGCTTAATCACAAGCTTCAATGTCATTACTGTGGTAAGACGTATCCTGTTTTACCTAGTTGTGTTGCCTGCGGAAGTTCGAAATGGGTAGAACGGAAATTTGGTACTGAAAAAGTGGAGGAAGAACTTCAAACTCTTTTTCCAAATCACTCTGTTGCTCGTATGGATATCGATACCATCCGTGGTAAGAATGCACATGATGAAATGATTCGAAGTTTTGAATCTCAACGGATTGATATTCTTGTAGGGACACAGATGGTTGTAAAAGGACTTGATTTCGAACATGTTTCTCTAGTAGGAATCTTAGATGCAGATGGTCTTTTGGCGTTCACTGATTTTAGAGTGAATGAGCGAGCCTTTCAGTTGATGGAACAAGTCAGTGGGAGGTCAGGTCGGAAAGGGGATAGAGGTAGAGTAATCATACAAACATCAAATCCCAATCATCCGATTATTAAACTAGTAAGTGAACATAATTATGCTGGATTGTATGCCTTTGAAATGAATTCTCGCAAAACATTTAATTATCCTCCTTTTTCACGAATCATTCAGCTTTATTTTAAACACAGCGACAAGCAAAAAGCTAAATCGGCATCTGAGTTCATTACTTCACGGTTGAAGCCTATTTTCGATGATAATCTCGTAGGACCTGCAGAGCCTGTAATCAATCGGGTAAAAAATAAGTATATCTATGAGATGATGCTCAAATTGCCTAGAGATGGTTCAGGAAATTCTCGAGCGCGTCATCACATTCAGCAAGCACTTGTGCTCATGCAAAATGATGCCTATTTTAAATCTGTACATGTGCAAATTGATGTAGACCCCATCTAATCAATTCTTTACTTGAAGATCACGGTTCCAATTTCTCTCATGAGCTCTATTTCAACCTCTTTCAAATGCTTGTGTGTTTGAAGTAAAATCATCAAGTCGTCTTCACTGTTTTCCTTTTCTAAGTCACGTTGATTTTCAAAGATTAATTTTTTGACTTTTTTCAGTTTTAAGTACGTTAGGCAAGAGGATATTTCTTCCTTATATCTTTCATTGCGTGAAGAGATCTCCCCTTTGTAATATTTACTCCAGTTGGGACTGATTTCATGCTTTTCCGTGAACAGGGAAACTGCAAGTTGGCTGATCATTGAATCGGAGTGGTACAAAAAGCTTTTTTCAGTTGGATTCTCACCTTGTTGCAGCATGGTTTTATAGGTCCGGATTAAATGAAGCGTGTTTTGGGATTCGAATAGGTCCTCCAAGCCATCTTGCTCCAGTTCCTTGAAAACAAATTGAGCTACAGAGATGTATTCATCCCAGCTACGTGAGCCAAATTCCAGTAAAGCTTTGGCAACCGCTTGCTCATTCATTTCATCTTTGAAAAAAAGATCCAGTCCAACTTCCTCTGAAGGGTTAGCTTCAACTTCCTTTGTCGATTGATTATTTTCTCTTTCCAGTTTTTTGTCCTCTTTCGCCATCCGGTCTCGAGAGATCTTATTCACCAAAACAGTCAATCCCTGCTCATCGATTTTCATCAATGCTGCACACCGCTTGATATAATCTTGCTGGCGGGTGAAATCTTCAGCTCTGCTGAATTTCGAAATGGATTCTGCAATTTGATTTACCAACTCCGCTTTTTTGGAGCTGTCCTGCAGGCTATCTTTTAACGCAACTTCTACCTGAAAAAGGATGAAATCTTTTTTATTTTTCTTTACGAATTCTCTGAAGGATTCAGTGCCTAATTTTTTAACATAGCTATCCGGATCGTCTCCATCTGGTATCAAGACCAAATTCACATTCAATCCTTCTTCGATAGCCAGATCCAAACCACGTAACGCTGCTTTAATACCTGCAGCATCGCCGTCGTAAACAATGGTTAGGTTGTTGGTATATTTTTTAATCAACCTTAATTGATCGATGGTTAATGAGGTTCCACCGGAAGCTACAGCATTTTCAATAGCAGCTTGGTGCATGGAGGTTACATCGGTATATCCTTCAACCAGTAAACACTCATCTAAACGGTCAATGCTTTGCTTAGCAAAATAGATACCGTAGAGTATTTTACTTTTTACATACACTTCGTTCTCTGGTGTGTTGATGTATTTTGGACCGCGATCGGCGGAACCGATGACTCGAGCTCCAAATCCAACAATCTTACCTGTTGCATTGTGTATAGGAAAAATAATTCTACCTCTGTAATTATCAATCCATTCGCCATCACGCTCAATAACAAGTCCGCTTTTCTTCAAA
Source organism: Bacteroidota bacterium (assembly GCA_041177705.1). Lineage (GTDB taxonomy): Bacteria > Bacteroidota > Bacteroidia > Chitinophagales > Chitinophagaceae > Pollutibacter. Next base: position 2,094 of record JBEDAP010000270.1, on the reverse strand, counting down.
ACCTCATCACTGAATTGATTTTTCTTGGCTTCTTTGGCAAATGCATCCCGCTGGTTGGGAGAGTAACCCAATTGAAATTTTTCAATCAATTTTTCGTCAAATCCTCTTTCCAAGAGATAGCTCAACGCAATTGATTTTCCTTCTTCGGTTTCAGTGAGCTGAGAAGTAAAGTATTTGGCTGCAAACTGATTGAGAATATATAAGCTATCAGCCAGCTTTTGTTGCTCCGCATATTCAGGTGAGGTTTCTGTTTCTTCGATTTCAACTTGATACCGGTTGGCCAGCCACCTCAGTGCTTCCGGATAGGTGAGTTTCTCATGATCCATGATAAACCCAATGGTATTTCCGCTTTTGCCACATCCAAAACATTTGTAAATTTCTTTGGAAGGAGATACGGTAAACGAGGGAGTTTTTTCATGGTGAAAGGGGCAATTGCCAATGTAATTGGATCCTCTTCGTTTGAGTTTAACAAAACTTCCTACCACATCAATGATGTCGATGCGACTCTGAATTTCCTGTATGGTTTGTTGAGAAATCAAGGTTTGTCCTTTGCAGTTGGACTGGTGAAATTAGTAGAAAAACACCTCATCTACAAACACCCAACCTTTTTCCCCTTTGCCATTGTGCCACTTGGGGAGCTTGGTAATGTTTTGTGCTTCAATCTCGATATAGGCATAGTTACCAGGGATCAAAGGAATTACATAAGGTAAAACGGAGTTTCCTCTGTAAGCGGTTGGCATTGCTGGAGTTAAGCTTCCAATTGTTTTCAAACTTTTGGAATTCTGTCCCCCTCGAATGGTAATTTTTGTAGGTGGAAAAACATAAGCTCCGGTATTATCAGCCATGCTCATTACCACTTGATTCAATACAGGAGAACTGGATAAATAAAATCCTGCTTTCATGGGTTTGTCTCGGAATCCCAGCCAATTCATACCTAGGTTATCTACAAATCCTTTGGTTAAATCAATCAAGGTTTTTGCACCCCCTTTTTTATAGCGATCCGAAGGGTCTGTGAGTAAGACAGCTGAATCAACTTTAAATCCTTTTTGGAAAAAGGTGAAATCGGAAATATTACTGCTGATCCAACCTTTGTTGGTGGCGACGGAAATTATTCTAATCAATCCATTAGCAGGAATGGGCTTTGAGTATACATTTCCCTGGATTGTATCTGGGGATGTTCCATCTAAACTAAACCGAATGGTAGCACCGGGTAATGGATGTTTTAATACGATGGATTCTCCGGGATCAAGAATAGTTTTATCTCTGTTTTGAGGATAGGGTGGGGTTAATTTCAATAATTCTGCAGGATCAGGAACATAGCCTTTGTCCCATTGAACTCCGCTATACTTTTTGCCTAGAGTAGCTATATCTGCGTCTGAAACCTGCGTATTCCAGATAAATACCTTTTTCAAAGAGGTATTAAGGGCAAGCTTTTCTAGCTCCTCTTTCTTAACAGCTGTTCCAGTAAGAGAAACTTGTTTCAAGTTTTTTAGTTTGCTTAATGCCGAGAATTCTTTTCCCGTGATAAGGGTACCATTCAAATTGATTCGTTCAACTTGCTCGAATTCAGCCAAAACCGGAAGAACTTTATCATCTACTGGCATGGTTGATAAGTTAATCTCAACTACTTGTTTGCTAATCTTGGTGCACTCTTTCAGTGACTCAAGGGTAAATTTTTCCTTGAGGTAAAATTTAATGCTGAGTGCAGGCGAATTGTATGCCAGAGGAATGATTCTGCGAAATGGACTGTTCAAAGCTGCGATGTCTTCTTCCGATGCCGGCTTGAATGTGTAAACTTTTTCTTCTGTTTTTACAGGCATCCGCGAATGAACTTGACTGATCAACGTTTTCAAGCTGTCTTGATCGGATAGGGACAAATATGTTTTTTTTACATCCGCACCCTGTTGAACCCAGGTAGTAAAAAGTGCAATTTCATCGGAAGATAATTGTGTCTTTCCCTTAGGGGGCATGTGTTTTTTATCATCTAATTCTAATAAGAGTCGTTGAATAAATTCACTGCTCTCAGGATCACCAGCTGCCCAGATAGCTCCATTTTTACCTCCCTTGAGTGTTTCTTCGATAGAGCTGAAATTC
>JBEDAP010000269.1:0-6745 GCA_041177705.1 Bacteroidota bacterium | reverse complement strand
ACGGCTGCATTGATTTTGTTGATGATTTTATTGTACACCTTCAAGGGAGGGGTAAAGACCATTGTATATACCGACACGCTTCAAACCAGCTTCATGTTGATAGGCTTGGTGGTATGCCTGTATTATATTCTGAATCACATGCATCTTAGTTTTGGCGAAGCCGTGAACCAAATGAGTCAGGCTGGATATACCAAAATTTTTGAAACCGATCCACAAACCAAATCATTTTTCCTTAAAAATCTAATTGGAGGAGCCGTAATTGCAATTGCGATGACCGGTCTGGATCAGGAAATGATGCAAAAAAATATCAGTGTTCGCACAGTAAAAGATTCACAAAAAAACATTTTGACCTTTACGGTGATCATGGTGGTAGTGAACCTGCTCTTCCTCACCCTGGGTGGCTTGCTCTACCTCTACCTCACATCAAAAGGTGCTGCCTACGATGGAAACACATTTATGTACAATGGAAAAAATATCATAGGAGATGACCTTTTTCCAACCATCGCTCTGTTTCATCTGCCTCCAGCCATCGGAATCATCTTTATCATTGCATTGATATCAGCTTTATTTCCTAGCGCAGATGGAGCACTCACCGCACTTACCTCCTCGTTTTGTATTGATATCTTAGGCATCCAACGAAAGGAAGGCCTGAGTGAAGAGTCCCAGAAAAAAACAAGAATTGCCGTACATCTCAGTTTTGCCATTTTGTTTTTGCTCTGTATCATGTTTTTCAAATGGTTAAATAACAAATCCATCATTAACATCATTTTAGATTTAGCTGGATATACCTACGGTCCGCTTCTTGGACTCTTCTTTTTCGGCATTCTCACCAAAAGAAATTTGGGCAGCGGATACGGAGTAACACTTGTCTGTTTATTGGCACCAGCTATCTGTTATTTCATTGGAAAGAATGCAACTCAATGGTTCAATGGTTATCAAATCGGCTTTGAAATGCTGTTGATCAATGGATTGATCACTTTTATCGGCTTGTTTCTCCTATCAAAGAAACAAATCTAATTTTTTGCATTTCTGAAACAGTTCTTCCTTGATCCTCTTGGATTAAGCATGTAATTTTACCAAATGGATCTCAGTTTAGATCAAGCCTGTTTGTTTGCAGAACAGATGAGTTCAGCCCAAGAAGAACTCCTCCAAGAAATTTTTGCATACACATCCACCCATCATGCAGAACCGCATATGATCAGTGGACCGCTGCAAGGCTTGTTTCTCACGATGATAAGCAAGATGATTCAGCCTAAACGCATATTGGAAATTGGTACACTTTCAGGTTATAGCGCCATTTGCCTGGCCAAGGGATTGAAAGAAGATGGAATACTTCATACCATTGAAATTCGGGAAGAAGACGCGCAGGTTGCCCAATCATTCATCAGCAAAAGCGCATGGTCAAAACAAATAAAAGTGCATGCCGGCAATGCGCATGAGATTATAGATCAGTTGAATGAGGATTGGGATTTGGTTTTTGTAGATGCTGACAAAACAGGATATGAAAGCTACTACGAGAAACTAATCACCTTGATGCGCTCCGGCAGTTGGATGTTATTTGACAATGTTTTTTTTCATGGACAAGCATTGGAGCAAGATCCCAAAGGAAAAAATGCAAAGGCAATTGCTCAATTCAACAAACGAATTGCCCAAGACGAACGAATTGAAAAGTTAATGATTCCCTTGCGAGATGGACTTACATTGATTAGAAAAAAATAAAGAAGAGGACATGAAGCGATTGAAAATAAAATTATTAGCTATTGTTGCTCTATTGAGCATACACATGCTACATGCACAGGAATCCCTGAATCCATCAATCGTTAAATACATTGAAACCTATGCAGCACTGGCAATAAAAGAAATGAACCGTACAGGAATTCCTGCTTCTATCAAACTGGCACAAGGAATTTTAGAAACCAAAGCGGGCGAAAGTGATTTGGTGATGCGATCCAACAATCATTTTGGATTGAAATGCAAATCAACTTGGACAGGAGGAAAGGTTTACCATGACGACGATGAAGCTGGAGAATGTTTCAGACAATACGGAAGTGCAGAGGAATCCTATATTGACCATTCCAATTATTTAAAATCACAAACCCGGTATTCCTTTCTATTCAATTATTCCCCGGAAGATTATTCTGCATGGGCGCATGGATTAAAAAAAGCAGGATATGCAACCAATCCTATCTATGCACAAACACTCATCAAATACATTGAAACATACAAATTAGACGAACTGCAGCAGTATATTGCCGACGAAGAAGAAATGGACCTAAGTACCTATTTGGAAGCGCTCAATACTTCTTCCACTCCTACAGTTACAGCCCCAGTTGCGCAGCAGAAAACCAATAGTTACCCTGCAGGTATCTTTAAGATAAATAGCTTGAAAGTTGTTTATGCCGAAAAAGGAACTTCCATCTTGTCGTTGGCTAAGAAATATAAATCGCATGTACCTTCCTTGATTACTTTTAACGAGTTGCCCTCATCTATTACTATATTGGATAAGGATCAGCTCGTTTTTTTGGAAAGAAAAAAGAAGACCGGAAAAACTCCCTACCACCGTGTTCAGAAAGGGGAAACCATGAAAGACATCAGTCAATTGGAAGGAATTCGTTTGAACAGCCTCCTTCAATTGAATAAACTTAAACCGGGAATGCAGCCAAAAGTTGGACAACAACTATCCTTGCAACAACCCAAACAAAAAAGACCTTTGCTGGCAAAGAAATAATGAAAAAGCAAGTTTTAGATAAAACCTTTGTCCCCTACCTGAGCAAAACGGAAATTGAAAATGCTGTAACGCGTTTGGCAGCAAACATCAATGAGGACTACGTAGGTAAAAATCCATTGATGATCGCTATTTTGAATGGATCTTTCATGTTTGCCTCGGATCTTTTTAAAAAAATTTCTATTCCTGCAGAAATAAGTTTCATCAAACTGGCCTCCTACAAAGGGACCAAATCCACCGGCTCTGTGATCACGGCCATTGGCTTAGAAGCAGACGTATTTGAGCGTGATGTGCTCATTATTGAAGATATCGTAGATACGGGGAAGACACTTTCTGAGTTTCTACCCCAACTCAAACACCAACAGCCCAGGTCGTTGAAAATATGTTCACTGTTGCATAAGAAACAAGCAACACAATACCCGATTGAAATTGATTACCTGGGTTTTGAAATTCCGAACCTTTTTGTAGTAGGGTACGGATTGGACTACAATGGGCAGGGCAGAAACATCGATGAAATCATGCAAATCGAGGGGTGATTATCCAAACATCTCTTTCACCTTGGTGAAAAAGCTTTTTTCATTTTTTTCTGGATTGGGTTGAAAGTTCTTTGCATCTTTTAGTTTCTCCAACATGGATTTTTCTTCTGCATTCAACTCTTGAGGTGTCCAAATATTCACGTGAATCAACTGATCCCCTCTTTCGTATGAATTGATAGAAGGAAAACCCTTGCCCTTTAATCGAAAGATTTTTCCGCTTTGCGTTCCGGCTGGTATTTTAATCTTGGCTCTTCCGTCAATGGTAGGCACTTCAATGTTAGAACCGAAAACAGCGTCTGTAAAGCTGATATGGAGATCGAAAATAACATTGAGGTTATCTCGTTGCAATTCTGGATGTGGCTCCTCTTCAATGAGTACAATCAGATCACCAGGAGCACCTCCACGTTCACCAGCATTGCCCTTTCCACTCAGGCTCAACTGCATGCCCTCTTGTACACCGGCAGGAATATCGATTGAAACTGTTTCCTCCGCGTATACTCTACCCTCCCCTTTACAGGATCCACATTTACTGGTAATGGTTGAACCTTCACCGTTGCATGTGGGACAGGTTCCCACCGTTTGCATCTGACCCAAAAATGTATTGGTCACTTTTCTCACTTGCCCACTTCCACTACAAGCACTGCAAGTTTGTACTGCATTTTTATCTTTCGCTCCGGAACCTCCGCAGGTAGAACAAGGAGTGTATTTTTTTACTTTAACGGTTTTATTGGCACCCTTGGCAATCTCCTCGTAATTCATTTTCAATTTGATCCGGAGGTTGCTTCCCTTGGTGCCTCTGGCTTTTCCACCGCTTCTAGATCGTCCGCCTCCACCGAAAAAGCTACCAAACAAATCATCGCCAAAAATATCTCCAAAGTTGCTGAAGATATCTTCCATGTTCATTCCTTGTCCACCTCCGAAACCTCTGTTGCCATTCACACCGGCATGCCCAAATCGATCGTACTGCGCTTTCTTCTCTGAATCGCTCAATACTTCATATGCTTCAGCTGCTTCCTTGAATTTTTCTTCTGCTTCTTTATCCCCCGGATTGCGATCAGGATGAAATTGCATAGCCACCTTGCGGTATGCCTTTTTTATTTCATCGGCGGAAGCAGATTTCTGTACACCCAATACTTCGTAATAATCTCTTTTGGACATAAGGTTTATTTACGGGTTGTTTATTTTCCAACAACCACTTTGGAAAAACGAATGATTTTATCATTGAGCATGTAACCCTTTTCAACTTCATCCACCACTTTGCCTTTCATGCTTTCGTCGGTAACCGGAATCTCGGTAATGGCTTCATGCAGATCAGCATTGAATTCTTCTCCAATACTTTTCATTTCTTTCAAGCCTTTGGCATGCAGGGTATTTCTCAATTTCGAAAACACCAATTGTATTCCCTGTTTGATTTGATCTAAGTCATTGCTTTGCTGAAGCTGCTTTTCTGCACGATCGCAATCGTCTACCACTTCAAGCAAGGATTGAATTACTTCCCTTCCTGCCGTTTGAATCAACTCCACCCGCTCTTTGGCATTTCTGCGCTTGAAATTGTCGAAGTCGGCATAAAGACGCAGAAACTTATCTTTTTGCTCTTCAAGCTCTTTTTTCACTTGTTCCAATTCGTTTTCAGGCACTGCTCCACTCTCTTGTTCTGAGCTGTTGGTTTCCAATCCCGTTTCTTCCGGCTGAGTCAAGTCTTTTTCTTCCATGGTGTCTGATTTAGCTTATCTACCTACCCAAATGGCTTGCCAAACCCATGATTTGAGCCAAATTGTCGGTTTTTTAAGCAGGAATGCGAATTTCCGGCATTTCCGCGAAAGTTTACCTTTGCGGCATGAAGAAAGTGGTACTCAAGCGTAAAATATCCCCTCGTGTGGCAAACGGGCATCCCTGGGTTTTTGGAAATGAGATTGATTTGATAGATGACACACTGGAAGCTGGGGAAATAGCGGAGGTTTTTTCACACGACGGAAAGTTCATAGGTAAGGGTTATGTAAACCCAGTTTCAAGAATCCCCGTTCGCATTTTAACACGGAATAAAAACGAAGAAATCAATGCTGATTTCTTTCTTCGAAAAATCAGTGAGGCTTGGGAATATCGAAAAAAATTAGGGTATACAGAAAACTGTAGATTGATTTATGGCGAGGCAGATAGTATTCCCCAATTGATCATTGATAAGTTCAATGATTATTTTGTCATCCAAACTCTTGCTTTTGGAATTGACATCTGGAAGAAAGACATCGTAGCTGCATTGGAAAAGCTCTTTGCTCCCAAAGGAATATACGAGAGAAACGATGTCCCGGTTCGGGAGCTGGAAGGAATGGAACAGAAAAAAGGATTTTTGTCTGCGCCTTTCGATACTAAAATTGAAATTGAAGAGAACGGACTTCGATTCATGGTTGATGTAGAAAAGGGACAAAAAACAGGCTATTTCTTGGATCAACGCGATAACCGAAGAGCCATACAACATATTGTAAAAGGTGCAGATGTCTTGGGTGCATTTTGCTATACAGGAACTTTTGAAATTCATGCAGCCAATTATGGAGCTAAGCATGTATTGGGTTTGGATATTTCAGAATCTGCTGTGCAGCAAGCAAAAGAAAATGCGCAGATCAATCAATTGAAAAATATTGACTTCCAAGCCATCAATGCCTTTGACGCCTTGAAAGAATGGAGCAAAGAGGGGAAGAAATGGGATGTTGTTATGCTAGACCCACCCTCCTTTACTAAAACCAGAGAAAATATTCAAAAGGCCATCAGCGGATACAAAGAAATAAACCTCAGAGGCATGAAACTTATCAAACCTGGTGGTTTTTTGGTAACATCCTCCTGTACGAATTTGGTGCAACCAGAGCTTTTCTTAGACATCATTGACATGGCAGCCAAAGACGCACGTAGAACCCTCAGACAAGTTGAGTTTCGTACACAATCCTCTGATCATCCCATCATTCGCGGAATGGAAAATACCAATTACTTGAAATTCCTGATTGTTCAGGTTCTCTAACTATTTTAGAGAATTCAAGGTTTCTTTGATGGCATCAAAATTGGGAAGATCGCCTGCACTTTCCAACACCTCAGCATATTGAACCACTCCGCTTTTGTCTACCACAAAAGCTGCTCTTCTCGAAACACCTTTCATGTCAAAAACGAATTCATCGTAAAAGGCACCGTATGCCTGTGAAATGGTTTTATTGAAATCAGAAAGCAGAGGGAAATTATAACTCTGCTCCTCTTTGAATTTAGCCAATGTAAAAATAGAATCAACTGAAATACCCACTACGTCTGCATTCAGTGATGTATATACATTTAAGTTGTCACGCACGGAGCACAATTCCGTTGTACACACTCCAGTGAATGCTTGAGGGAAAAATAAAATAACTAAGTTTTTCCCTTTGAAATCACTCAAGCTAACCTTGTTTTTCTCTGTATTAAATAGACTGAAATCAGGAGCGTGTTGACCTTTTTGTAGCGACATACGATT
>JBEDAP010000268.1:0-5816 GCA_041177705.1 Bacteroidota bacterium | reverse complement strand
CTTTTAGATCACTGACTCAATTTCGCGTCCGATTGATTTGAACGATGAAGTTGCGTTTGGTTGTTTGTTTTCTCTTTCTATCCTCTCGAATCTGTGCATGGCAGATTCAGGATAGCGCAATATCCAAAAATTTAGATGAGGTTGTTGTTACGGCAACACGTACTCCACGCCTGCTGGGGAATGTGGCTATCCCTGTACAGGTGATTTCAGCTAAAACTATTTCTCAATCGGGATCTTTGCGACTTCACGATATTCTTTCTGAGCAAACAGGAATTGCTATTGTTGAAAATTTTGGGAAGGGCATACAGGTACAAGGGCTTTCCTCCGAGTATACACTCATCTTAATCGATGGCGAACCGCTGGTCGGCAGAACCGGTGGCGTATTTGATTTGTCGCGTATTTCTGTCCGAAACATCCGTAAGATCGAAATTGTGAAAGGTCCCTCTTCCAGTTTATACGGTTCAGAAGCCATGGGAGGAGTCATCAATATCATTACCGATCGAGCTGGACAAAACAAAAAGAATCTATCCCTTCGTTTGGGAAGTTTTAATACAGTAGATGGAAATTTTAATTTTTCAAAACAATGGGGGAATACAGATATTGTTGCCTCCTCCAATTACAATAGCTCCCGGGGGTACAGCTTAAAACCCAACTCGGTTCAAAAAACAGTAGAACCATACTGGAGAAGTCTGCAGCAAGTTTCTCTGCATCATCGGTGGAATGACCATTGGAAAGCGGGAGTCGGATTGAGGGTAAACACTACACACATCGACAATACCATAACTGTACAAAATGGAGGTGTGAATATTCTTTCTAAAGGTTTCGAGCGAACTGGAGAATTCAATGCAACCCCTTACTTGAGTTATAAGCGTGGAGATCGATTCAAGTCCGTTCTCAGAGGATACGTTACTGGATTTGACTCTAAGCAAGAGTTGAAAGTAAAATCGGATTTGGTTGAATACGACGATCAGTTTAAGCAGCTGTTCATGCGCATCGAGTCTCAAACGGATATCTCCCTTCAAAAAAAAGGTCAACTTTCCTTGGGCGGGGGATTTGCGCGTGAAGCGGTATCATCCAATCGATACGATTCACTGGCTACACAACGCAGCAATTCCATTGCATATTTATTCGCGCAGCATGAAGTCAAGATTCAAAAGAACTGGACATCCATTCTTGGATTTCGATTCGATGGCAACCAAACGTATGCATCTGTGTTGAGTCCCAAGCTCTCTCTCCAATACAAACCTTCTTCCAAGATCAATGTGACTCTTTCCTATGGAAAAGGATTCAAGGCGCCTGACTTTAGGCAGCTCTATCTCAATTTTACCAATCTCGCTGCTGGCGCCTATTCGGTATTTGGAACAGCCGTTGCATCAACTGAATTGAATCGACTCAAGCAACTGGGTCAGCTGGATCAATTGACGCCGATGGCTTCCCGTCTTTCTGATTTGAAGCCTGAAATCTCAGGTGGGTTCAATGCAGGAGTTCATTGGCAACCTCAGGAAAAAATTAAAACATCCCTTAATCTTTTTCGCAACGATTTATCCAACATGATTCTAACGGATATCGTTGCATTTAAAAGAAACGGGGGACAAATCTTCAGTTATTTCAACATCAACCGGGTACTGACTCAAGGAATTGAATGGGATGCTTCCTATGCACTGAGTTCTCACCTGCAGGTAAAAGCAGGGTATCAATTTTTATACACGGCAGACAAAGATGTATTGAAATCCATTCGAGATGGAAAGCTTTTTCAACGTTCCATACAAGATGGAAGTGTAAGTCGGATGCGGGTTTCCGATTATGGAGGACTTCCCAATCGATCTGCGCATCAAGCCAATGTGAAAGTATTCTATGAATCATCCAAAGGAAATTTTATTACGCTTCGCGCATTGTATAGAAGCAGGTGGGGAACTGTAGATGCAGATGGCAACGGGCTTATCAATCGTGATGATGAATATGCACAAGGGTTTGTACAATTCAACATGAGTGCAGGATGGATGCTGATGAAAAATCTCAAATGGATGGCAGGTGTTGATAATTTACTCAACTACAAAGATGAGCTCTATCTGCCTGGCAATCCAGGAAGGGTATTCTATATGGATCTTCAATTCAATTTTTAAACATAAAAAACACGTGATGAAAACAAAAGCGCTTTGGATTTTGGCAGTGATGACAAGTTTATTTTTTTATGCCTGTGAAAAAACAGAAACACCTGAAGTAAAAGAAACACTCACCATCAAAACAGTCAACGATATCCCCGCTGATACGATTGTTGGACTGATCAATGGTCAGCCTGTAGGAGTTGGAAAATTTAATTTTTATAGCATTGAAAATGGAGCGCTTGTAACGTCGTCTGATTCCAACTCCACCAAATGGGATTTGGGACTGAGAGGTACTACAATCATCACCAATGGTGGAAATAGCGGTCCGGGTGCCGGCGGTGCTTTTGTATTTGTAGGCACCTTTGATGAATTAACAAAAGTTCCTGCAGACTCTAGTTTCCGTGTAGATGCGGCACCTGCTTCGTATGCCATTCCATTGGGAAGCAACCGAGGATGGTATGTTTACAATCCATTGACAACCCTGGTCACACCCATCCCCGGTCGCATTCTTGTTATACGCACTGCCACGGGTAAATATGCAAAAGTGGAAGTCATCAGTTATTACAAAGGCGGTGTAACACCTGCCTCTACTGCTTCTGACGAGGAGAAACTCAAAAAACAGCGGTTTTATTCCCTGCGCATAGCCTATCAGTCCAACGGCACCACTGCATTCCAATAAAAGCGCATGGGAGATCAGGTTTAGGGGGCTAAAAACCCCTAAACCAATTATCTTTGCTGCCTTTGAAACCGCTATGCAGGCCAAATACAACGAATACGAGAAATTAGATCTGCCCTTGTTTGAAAAGCAAATGCTTGAAACCTGGGATCGGGAGGAAGCATTTGAAAAAAGCATTTCACTTCGTGAAGGGAGTAAGCCTTTTGTATTTTATGAAGGTCCACCCAGTGCAAATGGCATGCCTGGAATCCATCATGTGATTTCAAGAACCTTGAAGGATTTGGTATGTCGCTATAAGACCATGAAGGGGTTTCAAGTGAAGCGAAAAGGTGGATGGGATACGCACGGGTTGCCTGTGGAGTTGGGCGTTGAGAAAGAGTTGGGCATAACCAAGGAAGCGATTGGAAAAACCATAACGGTAGAAGAATACAATGCCAAGTGCAGAGAAGCCGTTTTGCGCTACAAAGACAAGTGGGATGAGATAACGCGGAAAATGGGGTATTGGGTAGATCTGAAAGATCCATACATCACATTTGAAAATGATTACATTGAATCGCTCTGGTGGTGTTTGAAGCGTTTGTATGACAAGGGGCTGCTTTATCAGAGTGTTAGCATACAACCATACTCTCCAGCAGCCGGAACTGGATTGAGCTCGCATGAGTTGAATCAACCCGGAACATACAAAGATGTAAAAGATACTTCTGCTGTTGCTTTGTTTGAAATCGATCTGGATAAAAGCAGTGGGCATGCTGCTTTGCCTAGAATTCAGTCTTGTGCGGGAAGTGAATCGGTGCATTTCATGGCATGGACAACCACACCCTGGACCTTGCCATCCAATTTGGGATTGACCGTTGGTGCGTCTATTGAATACAGTGTTGTTCAAACTTTCAATCCGTATACGGGTAAATCAGTTTGCGTTGTGCTGGCATCCGCTTTGCTGTCTTCGTTTTTCAAAGAAGAAGGAAAAGAAGCTGATTTTTCTGCGTATCAAACCGGAGATAAAATTCTTCCCTGGAAAATCTTGGGAACGTTTTCTGGCAAGGAGTTAGAGGGACTTTATTATAAGCAACTTATCTCACTTCCGGCCAATCAATTGGAAAAGGTAAAGGAGATCACTCCGGATGCAGATCCATTCAAAGTGGTGGTAGGAGATTTTGTAACCACGGAAGATGGTACAGGTATTGTACATACTTCTCCAGCTTTTGGTGCGGACGACTTTAAAGTGGGGCAAAAAAACAAGTTGGGAATTTTAACGCTGGTTGATCGGGAAGGAAAGTTTGTTGATGGTCTAGGAGAATACAGCAATCGGTATGTAAAAAATTACAAGAACGAAGAAAACTACGTGGATGTAAATATTGACATCTGTGTGAATCTGAAAAAAGAAGGGAAAGCATTTCGTGTAGAAAAATACGAGCACAATTATCCGCATTGTTGGAGAACCGATAAACCTATTTTGTATTATCCGTTGGATGCCTGGTTCATCAAGACTACGGCACTGAAAGATAAAATGGTTGAACTCAATAAAACCATTCAATGGAAACCCAAATCAACCGGTGAAGGTCGCTTTGGCAACTGGTTGGAAAATATGGTGGATTGGAATTTGAGTAGAAGCCGCTTTTGGGGCACACCCTTGCCCATTTGGAGAACGGAGGATGGGGATGAGGAAATTTGTATTGGTTCCGTTGAAGAATTGAATACAGAAATTCACAAAGCTGCGAAGCAATTGGGAGGAGCAGTGAATGCGCGTTTTCTCCAGGAGGGAATAAAAGATTTACACAAGCCCTTTGTAGATGAAATCATTTTGGTAAGTGCATCTGGTAAACCTATGCAACGGGTTCCGGACTTGGTGGATGTTTGGTTTGACAGTGGAGCGATGCCGTATGCACAATGGCATTTTCCGTTTGAAAACAGGGAGATGATCGAAAAGGGGTTGGCGTTTCCTGCCGACTTTATAGCGGAAGGAGTTGATCAAACCCGAGGTTGGTTTTACACCTTACACGCATTGGGTGTATTGTTGTTCGATAGTGTTGCTTACAAAACTGTTGTTTCTAACGGATTGGTGTTGGATAAGAACGGAAATAAAATGAGCAAGCGATTGGGGAATGTGATTGACCCGTTCCAAACCATTGACACCTATGGTGCGGATGCCACTCGCTGGTATCTGATTACAAACGCTTCTCCTTGGGATAACCTCAAATTTGATTTGGAAGGCATCAAAGAAGTTCAGCGTAAGTTTTTTGGCACGTTGTACAATACGTATCAGTTTTTTGTTTTGTATGCCAACGTGGATGGATTTGCCTATGCAGAAAAAGACATCCCATTTCAAGAGCGTCCGGAAATTGATCGATGGATTCTTTCCAGCTTGCAGAGCCTGGTAAAAGAAGTGAACAAGCACATGGATGATTATGAGCCTACATTGGCCGGCAGAGCCATTGATAATTTTGTAGATGAGCTCCTGAGTAACTGGTATGTACGATTATCCAGACGCAGATTCTGGAAAGGGGAGTATGGTCCGGATAAAATAAGTGCATATCAAACTTTGTATCAATGTTTGATTACAGTTTGTAAACTTTCAGCTCCTTTGTCGCCGTTTTTTACCGACTCGCTTTATCGCAATTTGAACCAGCGCACAGGTAAAGAGACAGCTGTATCTGTTCATCATGCTCAGTTTCCTGTAGCTCAAGAGGACTGGATTGATTTGGAATTGGAGGAACGCATGGAAATGGCCAGGGATCTTTCTTCTTTGGTATTATCCATTCGAAAGAAAGTAAATATTCGGGTTCGTCAGCCTCTGCAAAAAATATTGGTTCCCATACAGAACTCGAGAATGCAAGATCAAATCAAAAAAATTGAAGATCTGATCTTAGCCGAAGTGAATGTGAAGCAATTGGAGTATTTGCCAGCCGACAATGATTTCATCAAGAAAAAGATCAAGCCCAATTTTGTGTTGTTGGGAAAAAAGTTGGGCGCCAAGATGAAAGCTGCTTCTGCTTCGATTACAAGCTTGGATCAAACATCGATACGAAGTTTGGAAA
>JBEDAP010000267.1:0-2809 GCA_041177705.1 Bacteroidota bacterium | reverse complement strand
GAAGAAGAAATCATAGTTCAAAAAGAAAGTATTCTGAAGAAAGCCAAGATGTTTGATTATCGATTGAAGTTTTCTTCAGATTACCTGGTTTCAGGTTTCAACAACTCCGTTTTGGTAAATCGATACCAACCCTACGGGGGCGGAACTGGCCCTATTTACCTGGCCAATACCGATAATTTGAACGGCATACTTCGTATGGGTATTTCAGATCTGATGGAGGACAAAAAGTTCATTGGAGGATTTCGTTTGGGTACCAACTTACGCGATAACGACTACTTGGCTTCCTTCCTGAACTTGAGAGGTAGATTTGATTGGGGACTTACCTATTTCAGAAGCAATCAACAAGACTTTCCCATCTTCGATCCTTTTGACATCAAGTCACAGCTGAGAAACAAAATGGCTTCCAACCTCTACCAATTCAACATCAGCTACCCGTTTGATGAGGTAAGAAGCATTCGTGCAAATCTGGGTTACAGAATGGACCGGGTTGTTATCACAACAGACGCCAATTTCAATCCAACCTTGATCATGCCAGACACTCTTCTGAAGTATGGATTGTTTAAGTTGGAATATGTGCACGACAATACGATCAATCCTACATTGAATATTTGGAATGGACTGCGCTACAAAGTGTATACCGATATCAATTCCCGACTTGTGAATTCCCAAACCAAGGGAAGGTTCATGTTCAATGTTGGAACAGATGTACGATACTACTATCCTATCTACCGAAATTTTATTTGGGCCGGAAGAGCTGCGGCAGACTTTTCATTTGGAACCCAAAAATTGATTTACTACTTAGGAGGAGTTGAAGGATGGCTGCAACCTAAATTCAACGATGGGGTATTGCCGGATCCTGATCAAGACTATGCATTTCAAACCTTGGCGTTGAACTTGAGAGGACATCGACAAAATGTGGCTAATGGAAACAACAACGTTGTTTTAAATTCTGAATTTAGACTCCCTGTTTTTTCTACACTTTTGAACCGCCCCATCAACAACGCATTCTTGAGAAATTTCCAATTGATACAATTCATTGATTTGGGAACGGCTTGGAATGGAAAATTCGATAAAGTAGAAAGACCATCCACTGTTTACGGTTTACCTCCTGTTCAATTAAAAATCAAAACCGGAGGAATTGGCCCGTTTGTAGGTGGATACGGTTTCGGAGCTAGAAGCACCTTGTTGGGATACTTCTTACGAGTAGATGCAGCATGGCCAATGGGTAATTTCTTTAGCGGGAATCCATCATGGTATTTCTCCCTGGGATTGGACTTTTAGGAGAAGCTTTGCCAAATTTGGTTTCTTTCAATTGCATTTTATAACCGCTTCTTCCATCGTTTGGTTTGAGCGAAACGATAAACAAGTTATCGTATTCCTGATCCGAAATTTCTTTGACAGAAGGATTAAGCTCCAACTCTTCGAGCATTGGAATAATGGTATTGCTATGGCCAATGATCAATGCATTTTGACCCTCTCTCAAAACATGAAATAAAAACTTAGGCATCGTATCCATCGAATAATTCTGCATCGAGATTCCAAGCTTATCTGCCAGTGGTTTACCTGTATTTTGTGTTCGTTTTGTTTCGGTACTGTAGATGTTTTTTATCTTCTTATTCCCCAGCAACCGAGCAAGCTCTTCAGCACGTAGCTCTCCTTCCGGTGTCAAGGGAGGATCCGTTTTAATCTCAAGCGATTTTTCTGCATGACGGACAAAATAAATTTTAGAGACGCTACACGATGCTAGAAATAACAGTCCTGCCAGAATTGAAGTATGACTCCAGATCTTTTTCATTCAAAACAAATTACAACATTCAACGAAAATAAATAGAGATTAAACGTGTTTTCTATTTGTTTAAAACTGAAAAGGAAAAGAATTTTCTTCCTAATTCTATGCATGCAGCAGAAAATGTCTGAATAAATTTAGTGGTGGAGCAGAAGGGTAGTTATTGGGCAGAAAAACCATTTATCAAAATAATAGTTTCGTTTACAGCTGGGCTTTTGATATCCGATTATCTGGGATGGAATTCGTTGGTATGGCTTATTTCTGTTTGCAAAATTACAATTTTAGTAGTTTCATTTGAATGCCTTCCACTTCACCTAAAATGGAAATTTCGAAACGGGTATGGAAGCCTTTTGCATCTTTTGTTTTTTGCATGGGGTGCATGGATCTATGCCCATTCTTCCTATTTAAAAAATAAACCTACGGTAGAATCCAATGTATTGTTTGCATTCAAGATTGAAGATTACGCAAACCCCTCAAATACTCTTCAAAGACGAGGAATTCATGTTTTTCAACTTGATTCCAATCGATTGATGGATAAAGGCAAAGGTCTTTTCACTCTATTGGATGAACGAAATCAAAACATAGAACGAAATGATATCATTCTAAGTAGTGCTTCTCCAGTAGAAATAAGACCAAAACTAAATCCAGGTGAGCCGGATTTTAAAATCATTCAACATCGTAAGGGAATTTACTGGACAGCTCATTGGGATTCTATACACATGGCAATTCTAAAAAAGGGAAAACCCGACTACGAGACCCTGCGCATAGAAGCAATAAGTTGGATCGTAAAAACACTTCGTCGATACATAAAAAATAAAGATCGATCCAACCTGGCCTCAGCTCTTCTAATTGGTTATAAAGAAGATCTGAATCAGGAATGGGTTGAAGCATATATGCATACAGGAGTCATTCATGTTATTGCCATTTCGGGAATGCATTTAGGTTTAATCTTCTCCTTGATAACAGGACTCGCTTATTCGTTCATTCATAAAATGCGAGCCCGACAATTTATACTTGTAGTTG
>JBEDAP010000266.1:0-2992 GCA_041177705.1 Bacteroidota bacterium | reverse complement strand
CCTGAATCCAGCAATGAAATGGAAGAATAAAATATAGCATGTCGATCAAGGTAGAAAATTTACTTAAGCAATACGGAGAGCAGCGTGCCGTTGATGGCATCAGTTTTGAAATTGGGAAGGGCGAAATTGTAGGCTTTTTAGGTCCCAATGGTGCAGGCAAATCAACTACGATGAAGATGATTACCGGTTATTTACAACCGGATGAAGGGAATATTGAAATTTGTGGGACAGCAGTGAAAGGAGAGTCGTTGGAAACCAAGAAGAAAATTGGGTATTTACCAGAACTGAATCCGCTTTATACCGATATGTATGTTCGGGAGTATTTAGGTGTGATGGCCGGATTGCATGGAGTTGACTCTGCAAAAAGTAGGATTGAGGAAGTAATTGGATTGACAGGGCTGAAACCAGAATCACATAAAGAAATTGGGCAGTTATCCAAAGGGTATAAGCAACGTGTTGGATTGGCCGCAGCTTTGTTACACGATCCGGAAGTATTGATTTTAGATGAACCTACAACGGGTTTGGATCCCAATCAAATCATCGAAATACGTGAAGTAATCCGAAATCTAGGTTCAGAAAAGACTGTTTTGTTTTCAACACACATTCTTCAGGAGGTAGAGGCCTTGTGCAGCAGAGTAATTATTATACACAAGGGGAGAATTGCAGCTGATGCGGGGTTGAATGATTTGTTGAATGGGACTTTGCAAAAAGGCTTGAATGATGTTTCTTTGCAATCGCAAAGCCGAAGCTTAGAGGAGATTTTCCGTATGCTGACCGGCAACGCAGGATGATTGCGTTTTTTAATTACCTGATAAATCAAATTGTATGAGTCTTATTTCACATGTACATGCTAGACAAATTTTAGATAGCCGCGGAAATCCAACGGTGGAAGTGGATGTAATCACGGAAAGTGGATTTGTAGGAAGAGCAGCGGTTCCATCCGGGGCATCTACAGGAAAACACGAAGCGGTGGAGTTAAGAGATGGAGATAAGTCTGTGTATGTTGGGAGAGGTGTTCTCAAAGCGGTTGAGAATGTAAATAAACTCATTGCTCCCAAATTGTTGGGTGTTCCTGCAACGGAGCAAGCCTTGATTGACAAGATGCTTATAGATTTGGATGGCACTGCCAATAAAGCTAAGTTGGGTGCAAATGCAACCTTAGCGGTATCTATGGCAGTTGCTAAAGCTGCAGCACAGGCGAGTAACCTGAATCTATACCGTTATCTCGGAGGCGTGAATGCTGTTACGTTGCCAGTTCCTTTGATGAATATTTTAAACGGTGGTGCACACGCGGATAATAAAATTGATTTCCAGGAATTCATGATTGTTCCTACCGGCGCGTCTTCATTCAGCGAAGGATTGCGTTGGGGTGTAGAAGTATTTCATCAGTTGAAAAGTGTATTGAAGAAAAAAGGCTACAGCACCAATGTTGGCGATGAAGGTGGATTTGCTCCGGACATTCAAAGCAACGAAGAAGCCATTGAAACGGTAATTACTGCTATTGAAGCTGCTGGTTATAAAACAGGCTCTCAGATCAATATTGCCATGGATGCTGCTACCAGCGAAATGTTCAACGAAGATGATAAGACATATAAGTTTTACAAGAGTTCTGGAAAAGTAATCAGTTCGGATGAGATGGTTGCGTATTGGACAGAGTGGGTGAATAAATATCCTATCATTTCCATTGAAGATGGAATGGCTGAAGATGATTGGTCGGGTTGGAAAAAACTAACAGAAGCTATTGGCAGTCGTTGTCAGTTGGTAGGTGACGATTTATTCGTGACCAACGTATTGCGTTTGCAGGAAGGAATTGATAAAGGAATTGCAAATTCCATCTTGGTGAAAGTGAATCAAATTGGAACGGTAACTGAAACCATCAATGCTGTTCGATTGGCGCAGACACATGGATATACATCTATTATGAGTCACCGCAGCGGTGAAACAGAGGATACTACCATTGCAGATTTGGCAGTGGCGTTGAATTGCGGACAGATTAAAACGGGCTCAGCTTCTCGTACAGATCGTATGGCTAAGTACAACCAGTTAATTCGTATTGAAGAAGAGTTGGGAGTAAATGCAGTTTATCCCAAGAGAAAGTAAGCATGAACGTTCTTATTGCCCCCGATAAATTCAAGGGGTCTATCGACTCAATCTCCTTGTGTGACTTGTTGCGCAAGGAGATTGTTGCATTGTACCCCGATGCTCACGTACATACATTTCCTTTAGCAGATGGAGGCGACGGATTTGCTTCTATCATACAATATTATTTTCATACGGTTGAAGTT
The DNA here is from genome assembly GCA_041177705.1 of Bacteroidota bacterium. GTDB lineage: Bacteria > Bacteroidota > Bacteroidia > Chitinophagales > Chitinophagaceae > Pollutibacter. Next base: position 707 of record JBEDAP010000266.1, on the reverse strand, counting down.
GAAACGCAGACGGTAAATGCTTTAGGAACTCCTATACGTGCTAGATATCAGTTTGCTTCGGAGAGTAAGACCGCCTATATTGAAATGGCTTCAGCGAGTGGTTTGGCCATGTTGAAAAATGAAGCCCGAGATATTATGCGATCATCTACCTATGGAACGGGATTGATGATTCGAGATGCCATTGCAAGAGGAGCAGCTAAGATTATTTTAGGAATTGGGGGAAGTGCAACCAATGATGGTGGAATTGGAATGGCTGATGCACTTGGTTTTATGTTTTTAGATCGGAATGGCGACCCATTGGATCCATGTGGGGAAAGCTTGGGATTGATTGAGGATATTGTTATGCCCGAGACCGATATATTGGAGGATATAGAATTTCAAGTGGCTTGTGATGTGAAGAATCCGTTGTTTGGTCCCGATGGCGCAGCATATGTGTATGGTCCACAAAAAGGAGCTTCTTCGGAGGAGGTACAAATTTTAGATGACGGATTGAAACATTTGGATCAAATGTTTATGAAGTATTTTGGAAGATCTGTGGCTGAAGAGCTTGGATCAGGTGCAGCTGGAGGTTTGGGAGCAGGATGCGCTGTTTTTTTAGGAGCTCGATTGTTACCCGGAGTTGAGCAGTTGATAGATTCCCTTGGCCTAGAAGATAAAATCAAACAAGCCAATGTTATCATCACCGGAGAAGGTTGTTTGGATGAGCA
>JBEDAP010000265.1:0-5287 GCA_041177705.1 Bacteroidota bacterium | reverse complement strand
CGATCTTCGGGATAATGCACAATGTATTTCGTAGTAGGGTTGCAAGGCCAGGCCACATCTTTTTGTCCGGGCTCCAAAGGCGCCCCCAACGAATGCAGACATTTGATGTATTCATCGCTATTTCCGAGCTGCTCTAGCACCTTGTTTCCAACCCGCGTCATGATGTGCATATTCACTACCACATAAGCTGAATCAGTAACTTGAACACCGATTTTAGACAAAGGAGATCCCAGGGGACCCATGCAGAATGGGATCACATACATCGTCCTGCCTTTCATGGAACCTTGAAACAAAGCCTTCATTTTGGTCTTCATTTCTTTGGGGTCGATCCAATTGTTGGTTGGACCAGCATCTTCTTTTCTTCGGCTGCAAATGAAGGTTTTATCTTCTACACGAGCCACATCACTGGGATCCGAATTGCATGCAAAACTATTGGGCCAGAGGTCGGGATTTAATTTTTTGAAGGTACCTGCTTGGACCAGCAATTCACACATGGAATCGTATTCCGCTTTTGACCCGTTGCACCAATAAATTTCTTTGGGCGTACAAACGTTGGCCATATCGGCAACAAAACTGGAAAGGTCGTAGTTCTTTAAAAAAGCGGGTTCGTTGGTGGTCATTGTCGGGAAATTTTAGAAAGGTCAAAGGTAATTATTTTACCAGGAGTAGATCAACTCCTTGAACATAAAGTGCTGATATTCTACTACATCGGATTGTGATTTTTATTAACTTCCACCCATATTTTGATTTGCTAGACCATGAATGTAAAAGCTGCTTTTTCAATGCTCCCCAAAAAATATACAATCGTAGCTTTCGGGCTGTTGATCTTGGGCATCGTTGCCTGGTTTTTTCAACCAGAAAAAACGGGAGAAAATAGTATACCTGACGTCGTTGATTTTAATTTTCATGTACGTCCTATTCTTTCTGATCGATGTTTCAAATGCCACGGTCCGGATGCCAATAAAAGAGAAGCCAATCTCCGATTGGATACAGAAGAAGGTGCTTTTGCCGCATTGCAAAACGATCCTGGTCAGCATGTCATAGTTCCAGGTGACCCATTGAATTCAGTTTTGTATGCAAGAATCACAAGCCCAGATACAGCCGAAGTGATGCCTCCTCCATCATCCAACTTGTCCTTGACCAAACACGAGATAGCCATTATAAAAAAATGGATCGCACAGGGTGCCACATATAAAAAACATTGGTCGTTTATCGCTCCACAAAAATCTGCTGTGCCAAAAGTAGATGCAGATTGGAATCCCAGCAATCCTATTGACAATTTCATTTTCAAAAAAATGGATGAAGCTGGATTTTCTCCGAACGAGGAAGCAGACAAACAAATATTATTGAAGAGGTTGTCCATGGATCTAACTGGACTCCCTCCTACTGTTGAAGAACAAGAGCGTTTTTTAAATGACGCATCTCCCAATGCGTATGAAAAAGAGGTTGATCGGCTTTTGGCCAGTAAACACTATGGCGAAAAAATGGCTATTCATTGGATGGATTTGTCGCGCTACGCAGATAGCCATGGATATCAGGATGATGGTTACAGAACCATGTGGCCTTGGAGAGATTGGGTCATCCATGCATTTAACCAAAACTATCCGTTTTCGAAATTCATCACCTGGCAATTGGCTGGAGATCTACTTCCCAATCCAACCAAAGAACAATTGCTAGCAACTGGATTCAATCGCAATCATAAAATCACACAGGAAGGCGGGATCATCGATGAAGAATACAGAATAGAATATGTTACCGATCGCACCAATACATTCGGAAAAGCATTTTTAGCGATAACGTTGGAATGTGCAAAGTGCCACGATCATAAATACGATCCTGTTTCTCAAAAAGATTATTACAGCATGTTTGCGTTTTTTGATCGGGTACCGGAAAAAGGACTGGTTGGCGATATTTCATTGGCGTCTCCGGGCGATCCTCCTAACATGAAAATTAGTACAGCAGATGTTCGCTCAGTTTTAAGTTTCATCAATAAAAAAGATACGTCGGATGTAGTGGTGATGACCATGAAAGACAGTGCAGACATTCGGGCAACACGCGTTTTAAAAAGAGGCAATTACGATCAGCCCACTGATACCGTGGATATGTCAACACCCAAAGCCATTCTGCCATTCAGTACAACTCGCTTCCCCAAAAACAGGATGGGATTGGCACAATGGATGTTAGCTCCAGAGAACCCGTTGACAGCAAGAGTATTTGTCAATCGAATTTGGAATGAGTTTTTCGGCAAAGGACTTGTGAAAACGGTTGGCGATTTCGGAATGCAAGGTGAATTACCTACCCACCCAGAATTATTGGATTGGCTTGCAGTTGAATTCAGAGAAAGCGGTTGGGATGTCAAAAAATTAGTGAAGTTGATTGTTACTTCAACTACCTACAAGCAATCGACCAAGCGAAGTAAAAAGCAATTGGAACAAGATCCTGAAAATAAATATTACAGCTATTATCCGCGACTTCGTCTCTATGCAGAATTGCAAAAAGACTTGGTGCTCAGTGCTTCTGGGATTTTAAATCCAGAAATCGGAGGGCCCAGTATAAAGCCCTATCAACCAAAAGGAGTATGGGAATCTACCACTTCTGGCAGAGGTGAACTGGCAAGATATGTTCAAGACAAAGGAGAAAAATTATATAGAAGAGGTCTCTATAATTTCATCAAACGTACCGCGCCACCGCCTGCGTTGTTGATCATGGATGCAAGCACCAGAGATCAATGTGAAGTAAATCGGTTGAGAACCAACACCCCTCTGCAAGCACTGGTGCTGATGAACGACCCTCAGTTGCTTGAGGCTGCACGAGTCATGGCGCAAAAGACCTGCAATTTAAAAATCAGTGAAAAAGAAAAATTGATCAGAAGTTTCAGAGCTGTTGTCTGCAGAAAACCGAGCGACAAAGAACTAAGTATGTTGGAAGCATATTATACAGCAGAAAAAAATAAGTTTTCAAAAAATAAGCTGCAGGCACAAACCTTCCTTAAAGCTGGAGAATTTGAAGAAATCAAAACAACAGATTTAGCTCAAGCTGCGGCGTTGATGCAAGTAAACCAAATGCTTTTCAACCTGGACGAAACGACCATAAAATAAAACGATGGAGAATCAAGAAAAAAAATTCAGACTCAATGTAACCCGCAGGCATTTTTTAGCCAAAGCGGGGTTGGGTTTTGGCAGTGCTGCACTGGGGACCATGCTGTTCAAAGATCAATTGTTTGGAACCAATGCTCAATCCAATTTGCCTTTGGGTTTGGCGCAATTTGCACCTAAAGCAAAACGCATCATCTATCTTTTTCAGAATGGTGCTCCTTCACAACTGGAAACATTCGACTATAAACCCCTGCTGAATAAAATGCATGGTGAGGAATTGCCAGCTTCGATTCGAATGGGGCAACGCTTGACAGGCATGACTGCCTTCCAGGAAAAATTTCCATTGGTTGGATCAACATTTTCATTTTCACAACATGGAAAATCCGGTGCCTGGGTTTCTGAATTGTTTCCCAACATGGCGTCTATCGTAGATGACCTCTGTATCATCCGAACCATGCATACAGAAGCCATCAACCACGATCCGGCATTGACTTTTTTCCAAACTGGAGCGCAGCAAGGCAACAGGCCGAGTATGGGTGCATGGGTAAGCTATGGATTGGGAAGCGAGAATTCCAATCTTCCTTCCTTCTGTGTGTTGCTATCCAGGGGAAGGGGCAATGGTCAGGGAGTATACTCAAAGCTTTGGACCAATGGATTTTCAGATAGTCAACATCAAGGTGTTGTATTCAGCAGTGGCGAGGATCCCGTGCTTTACCTCAACAATCCCGAGGGACAAGATCGTCAGAGCCGCAGAAACATGTTGGATCAATTGGCTCAATTCAATGCAGAAGCTTTTGATCAATATGGAGATCCTGAAATACAAGCCAGGATTCAGCAATACGAAATGTCGTATCGCATGCAAACTGCAGTGCCTGAACTTACCGACTTGAGTAAAGAATCTGATTCTACTATTAAATTGTACGGTCCAGATTGTCTTGTGCCCGGAACCTATGCAGCAAACTGCTTACTCGCTCGCAAGCTTTCCGAATCCGGAGTTCGTTTTGTTCAGCTTTATCATCAAGGATGGGATACCCATGGCAATTTGAAAAATGATATGATTATGCAGGCGGAAGATGTCGATCGTGCATCAGCTGGATTGATCAAAGACTTGAAGCAACGTGGGCTGCTGGATGAAACCCTTGTGATTTGGGGAGGTGAATTTGGTAGAACCAATTATTGCCAAGGTAAAATTGATGCTGTAAACTACGGCAGAGACCATCATCCAAAATGTTTTAGCATTTGGATGGCAGGTGGTGGAATTAAACCGGGTACAGTTTATGGAGAGACCGATGAATTCGGTTATAACATTGTAAAAGATCCGGTGAGTGTAAATGATTTTCATGCAACCGTTCTAAATCTGATGGGCATCAATCATGAGCAACTCACATACCGTCATTTGGGAAGAAGATACAGACTTACAGATGTTGCAGGTGAGTTGGTTAAAGGAATAATGGCTTAAATCTACTACCCTACATGACGCGCCATCAAACGGTTCTTTCCTATATACTTATCGTTCTACAGGTTTTTTTGTTGATTCTTGCTTTTGTTGATCCACAAACTTTACCTGCAGGTATACAATATTTTGGCAAATTCCATCCTCTGCTCTTGCATTTGCCCATTGCTACAGGCATTCTATTAATTCCCATCTCTATTTGGATTCACAAACAAGGTATTGCGCAAATTAAAGTTGCCTTCAAAACCTTGCTTTCCTATCATGCCGTATTAGCTACACTTACAGCATTAGGCGGATTGCTGTTGGCAAGCAACAATGAATACGACGCGGATACTTTGTTTCTACACAAATGGACTGGAATTGGTATTGCCCTTGCTGCACATGCGCTGATTTATTTAAACGATTTGCTTGAATGGAAATCTAACTATTGGAATCTTGTTTTAGCTGGAGTAACCGCGATTCTCATTTTTGGCAGTCATTTAGGAGGAAGTTTAACGCATGGTGAAGATTTTTTAAGCTTGGGTTCAAAAGAATTAGCCAACAATGCAATCCCTCCAATCGATGAAAAAACAACGATCTATGAGGCAGGAATTCAACCGATCTTAAACACCAAATGTGTTAGCTGTCATAACGATCAAAAGAAAAAAGGAGGATTGAATTTCAGCTCAATCGAAGAAACACTCAAGGGTGGTAAAAATGGAGCTATCTGGGCAGCTGGCGATCCTGAGAGCAGTGAATT
>JBEDAP010000264.1:0-2936 GCA_041177705.1 Bacteroidota bacterium | reverse complement strand
GCATACATGGTAACTCGTCATCATGCCGAAAAATTATTAAAGTTTCATATACGCGATGGAAAATATAAATTGGATCAAGGTGTGAAACCAAGAGCAGTTGCTGATGATTTGATTTATAATTCTGGAAACACTTTTTCTATTCCAATTTTTCTTTATCGTATTGAATTGGGTTCCTCCATTCACCCAGAACATATTGATATATTTCATAAAGCAAGTCATAATGGTCTTCTTGAATATTGGAAAAATAAAGGATATGATATGTCTATTGATGATTTGATGAATTATGATCCTTATCTTGGGCGCGTTACACAACACTCCCAGGTTCAACAATAAGTATTTGTACTCATAATGTTAGTATATCCAAACAAAGGGGGCTTGACGCCCCTTTCTTTTTGCTATATACTTCTGTAACAGTTCTTTACAAAACTTATATGACTGTAACAACTAACGAATTTGGTCAACAAAATGTGTGGGCAAAGGAGCCCGAGATGGTATATGAGGAGTATCATCGAAAAGGTTTGATGACCCCCTACGAAAGGATCGAAAACTACAATGGACGCTGGGCAATGGTCGGTATTATTGCTGGTGCTATTTCTTATGCTATCACTGGTAAACTCTTCTTCGGGATCTTCTGACGATTGATTGACAATGACTGAACTTTTGTTTACAATTACGAGTGTGAGTTTGCTGGTATTGCTGGCGTACTCTGTAGAAAAACTTTGTGAGACTTACTAATGACTACTTATAACATTACTCTCCAATCTCCCGATGGCACTGAAATCACTATTCAGTGTCCTGACGATCAATATATTATGGACGCTGCCGAAGAGGCAGAAGTTGATCTTCCATTCAGTTGCCGTGCTGGTGCTTGCTCTGCTTGTGCTGGCAAATTGATCAGCGGAACTGTAGATAATGAGGACCAATCTTTCCTAGATGATGATCAGGTCGCTGAAGGTTGGGTGCTGACTTGTGTGGCATATCCTACTAGCGACTGTGTAATTCTTACCGAACAAGAGGAAAATCTGTGATGAAAGCAATTGTTACTTTTCTTGCTGTATTTTTCCTCGCTCTCCCAGCATGGGCAGTAGATGTTACAATGGGATCTAATGGAAATCTTGTTTTTGAACCTGCCGACATCTCAATCTCTGCTGGAGATACCATTCATTTTGTAAATGGTATGCTTCCTCCTCATAATGTAATTGTTGAGGATCATCCAGAACTTTCTCACGAAGGTCTTCTCTTTATGCCTGGTGAGAGTTTTGATGTTACTTTTACTGAGGCAGGAGATTATACTTTTTGGTGTGCTCCTCATAAAAGTGCTGGTATGATTGGTCATGCTCATGTTGGGTGATATGATCTTTCTCTGTAATGCTCATCAACACTCTCAACCTGTTATCAATCACGATATTATTCATATGTTTGTATGCTGTCTTGCTATCGCTGGAGGAGTTGCGGCAATTGTATATGCTGTGAATCAATCCAGAAAAAATAAGGATCATAATTCATGAGTGATGAAATGTTAGGGCAATTTTCTCTTGCTCTTGAAAAACTTGGATGGGACGCTAACGATGAAATTTCTGTAGAAATCGGAGGCGTAGCGGTAACAGGAACTGCGACTCATCCAGATGCAAATGCAAAGTGGGCAAAACCATACGGGACTGTAACTTATCAAAACGATTCATTTATTGTAATCAAAAATAAAACCAGAAATCCTGTGGTTTTTTCCCAACCAAATCCTGAACTTAAACAACAACATCTCTATACTGGAGGAAACTAAAATGAAAAATTTCGGATTTACCCCTGAGGCAGAAATTCTGAATGCTCGTCTTGCAATGATTGGTTTTGTTGCTGGCGTCGGTTCTTATCTGATGACAGGTCAAATCATTCCTGGCCTATTCTGATGAAATACGAAGTGCAATTGTATGTTGGTGGTAAAGTTTTTTATGAAACAGTTCAAGCAGTGAACTATAAAGATGCAAAAGAAACTGCACTTGCAAGAAATCCAAAAGCAAAAGTAATTTGTGTAAATGCAAAATTTAAATGAATATGGAGGTAACTATGCGTAAAGAAGGATATCAGATTCCTCAGGTAGAATTTATTTTTCGTGAGGCAGGAGAGTTTGTAAATAGAACATCTGCTGAGCTCTTCGATGGTAAGCGTATTGTTTTATTTTCTCTCCCTGGCGCATTTACTCCTACTTGCTCTGCTTATCAACTTCCTGGATTTGAAGAGAAGTATGGAGATTTCATTAATCATGGTGTGGATGACATCTATTGTATTTCTGTTAATGATGGTTTTGTAATGAATGCCTGGGCACAAGATCAAAATATTAAGAATGTAAAACTCATTCCTGATGGAAATGCTTACTTCACTCGCTCTATGGGTCAACTCGTTGCCAAGACCAATCTTGGTTTTGGTGAGCGTTCTTGGAGATATGCTGCTGTGGTGAATGATGGTATTATTGAATGGATCACTCAGGAACCTGGCAAAAGAGACAATGCTTCAGAAGATCCTTATGTTGAAACTACTCCAGAAAAAGTTCTTGAGTATGTAAAATCTACTGTTAAGGAACCAACACCTGTTTGATATAATAAGCAATAATACTTAACTCTGCTTCTAAATATGGAAGCAGAGTTTTTTTATTTTATGCCAAGAGGGCAACTTACAAAGGAACAAATTAAGTGTGATGTTTTAAAAATTAAAAAAGAACTGAATGATGAATATTTTGATTGTTTTTCTGATTCTAGGATGATTGCAGATAGATATTTGAATAAAGTTCTGGACAAAATAGAAGAGTATAGAGTATAATAAATACTCTATATTAAAGGTATTGGTAAATAGTGGTGCTTAAAAACCCTTCAGAGTATTTTAAGAAGGATATTACTAGTATAGATTCTAGCGTTCAGAAACTGGCAAAAGATCCAGAATTGAACACT
>JBEDAP010000263.1:0-2866 GCA_041177705.1 Bacteroidota bacterium | reverse complement strand
TCCCGACACTAAGGGCAAAATTGTAAATTCAATATTTTTTAATAATTCCGGTGATAACCTATTCAATTACGGGGGTGGTAATACCACAGATACTCTAGATTTCATAAATAACGTTATCTATAAAAACAATACACGTACTGCAACATTTAGATCATGGGAAGGCGATAATGGTAGAGAAAATGGAATATCACGTTGGTACAACAATATAATTGACAACAATTATAAGCTAGCTACTGAATCGAATAATTCTGAATTTAGATGGGGTGGAGATAGGCCACGTATTTATGAATTGAGAAACAATATCCTTGCAGAACCTATCAACACAGATGGTCAGACTGGATTTCGCAATTCATTTACATGGGATCATAGAGATTCAATAATTGCAAATATCACTTTTGTAGATACTGCAAACCTCAATTTCACTCTAAAGGATAATCAGCCAGGTTTTGGTGGTGGTAAGTCAGCTTTATTTGTACCCTCAGACGACTTTTACGGAAATGCAAGGCCTAACCCTACAGGTTCTAAAGTTGATATTGGTGCTGTTGAAACCAGCATGAATTCCCCATTGCCTCAGATAACCTCTCTGCAAAACGCAATTATCAGTTCTAAAAAATCTGTGAAGGTTAATTTTAAACTAATCAATTTTCCAGCGATCGACTCTGTAATTGTTTATCGTAATGTTTCGAGAGATACAGCAACAATACTTGGTACACCTATCGATACTATAAAATTCGATATAACAGCACAGCCTACTTTTATTGATACAAATGCAATCGCAAATAATACTAAGTACTATTATCTCATAAAAACATTCTTCGCAGACAAGTCAAAATCAAAGGCTAGTGTGATTGATTCTATAACAACGCCAACATCACAAAGTGTTGTGAGTACACCAACTTCTGTTTCATTAGCTAGTTTTGGAAGGTCTAATGTTGAGCTAACGTGGGTTTCTGGAAATTACACAACAACTGTTACAGCTTCAACTCCACTCATTGACATTTATCGAGGTCCAAGCATCAGTCAAGCTACATTGCTTGTGACATTAAAAGACTCTACAAACAAGTATGTAGATAAAACTACTTATCCACAAACAAAATACTTTTATTACCTTGTTAGTAGAGATGTAAATGGAGTTGTCTCTGACACAAGCTTGAACAAATCTTTCACTACAGCTGGTTCAAATCCAATTAGATTTTATGTTGATGCTAGTGGTGGCAATGACAATAATGGAGGCACCGCAGAAAATACAGCATTTAAAACTTTGTCATTTGCTTTTTCTCAAGCTTTAAAGGGTGATACAGTAATTGCTTTGAGAGGTACTTACAATGAGAAATTTAAAATTGCCCCAGGGGTGATATTTGGCTCTAAGTATCTTATTGATAACACAGATACTGCTTCGAGGAGACTTACTGTCTTGAGTGCTGCTGGTCTCAACGGCTCAATGATAACATACAGTGCTCAATATACCGATGCACAAAGCAGAAGAACAAAGATTATTGGTCTGCATCTTGCAAATGCTGCAGGATCTGGAAAGTATATCTTTACAAGTGATGGCTTCTGGGGTAACTTTATTACGTTTGATAATTGTTACTTCAGCAACAACGGTCCTTCAAACTTGCAATATGTTGAAGGAAGAAATCCAGATCAAGATATCATTTACGCATCTTTCAATGATAGTACAGTTATCTCTAATTCAGTATTTGAATACAATCATGGTCGTTTTGATATTAACGGGGAGAATATACAGTTAACTAAAAATATTTTCAGGTATAATAACAATACATTTGAGAGGCCTAATGGTCATTGGATAGGTTATGGTATTTTCAGAGGTTGGGTGAGAAATAAAACAATTATCTCCGATAACATATTCATGTTTAATGGTAAAAGTTATACGGATCAGTGGCAGGATGATCAATATGCTCTGATTAGTGTTGGCTCAAATCTTTCTGATTCTATCTTTTACATTAATAATACTTTCTATAAAAATCAGTTCATTGCGTTGCAGTTCAACAACCAAAATCCAAGCACACATATTGTAAATAACATATTCTTCAAAAACGGAAGCAGAAAAATAAAAGACTTCCAATTGAGAAGTGCTTCTCCAAGTGGAAAGTTTTTCTTTCAAAATAACTTCTTCACATACGACCCTAAAGTTGATGGCGACATTACTAACTTAGAAGCTTCTATTGTAGACAATTTGGTCGGAACCAGCTTACTGTTTTCAGACTCAACCAATTTGTTGACTTTGGATCCTTCTAGTGGTCTTATCAATGCAGGTGCAAATAAGTATGGCACAAACGGCTCATCTGCAGTTTCAAGTAAAGACTTATACGGAACATCAAGACCCAGCCCCGTAGGCTCAAATTCTGATATTGGTGCAGTTGAGTCTGAATTTGGATTCCCTTCTCCAATTTTAGTATCATTGGATGGTGGCGATAAATCAGTATCAGTTAAATGGAGAAAACCAACAAATGGAACTATTAATGGATATGAGATTTTCAGGTCTACTTCTCCAATTCCATCAAATACAAACAGCGGTGCTACCTTCACAATTAATACCGCTGATAGTTTGAGTTTATTAGATACTGCTAAAGTCAACTTAACAAGGTATTACTATCGTGCAAGAGCATTTAGTGGAACAACTAATAAAGTTTACAGCGGACTTTCAAATGAACTCTCTGTTCGTCCAAACGTGCCACCAACAGGAATAGATACTTTGGTTGCTTTTGCTGGTCCTCGAAATGTTGCAGTACGCTGGAAAGATACATCTTCCGTAAAACGCAAATACAACGTTTACAGAGGGTTAACTGCAGATAATTTAGAAAAAGTGGCAAATAGTATTGATACTACTTTTTACATTGACAAT
>JBEDAP010000262.1:0-3504 GCA_041177705.1 Bacteroidota bacterium | reverse complement strand
AAAGATCCTCTTGGCCTCTCTTCCTCTATTTGCCATCATATTTATTCAAGCTCAGGAAAAATTCATCATCAAAGGTGATGTGAGCAAAGTCAGTTTGCCCGTAGAAAAAGTCTATTTAAGTTACTATGCTGACGGAAAATCTAACATGGACAGCGCCATTGTGGAAAATGGAAAATACAGCTTCACCGGAAGTTTGGGCGATCCATTGATTGCGAGCCTGCGCGCCAAATACAAAGAAGACCCAAATGCAAAAAGTATTCGAGCGATTTCGTACAACAGAGATATCAAACAAGTTTTTATTGAGAATTCTAAAATCAGTGTTGTCAGCACCGATTCATTTGCCAATGCTGGGATCAAAGGTTCCAAATCACACGCGGAGTTTGTGAAATGGGAGAATCTCATGAAGCCTGAAAATCAACAAGCCGGTGAATTGAATAAGCAGTACAGCGAATTGTACAAGAAAAAAGACCAAGCTGGAATGGATAAACTGGAAGCAGAATTTGATAAACTGACTGCTCTCAAAAATGCAAAGAATAAACAATACCTCGCAGAAAATCCTGAATCTCCGATTGCCATGTTCATATTTAGACAGTATGCAGGATACGATATCAATGCAGATGAAGCGGAGCCGGTTTTTCTTTCTCTATCCGAGAAGCTCAGATCCGGACCAGCAGGAAAAGAAATGGCAGAAAAAATTGAAATCGCCAAGAAAACAGGAGTGGGAAGAATGGCTATGGATTTCACCCAGAACGACACATTAGGAAATCCTGTTTCTCTCTCATCATTCAAGGGCAAACATGTACTGATTGATTTCTGGGCTTCTTGGTGTGGACCCTGTAGACAAGAAAATCCGAATGTGGTAAAAGCTTTCAGCAATTACAAAGAGAAAGGTTTTACCGTGCTAGGCGTATCCTTGGATCAACCCAATGCCAAAGACAAATGGATAAAAGCCATACACGACGATAATTTAACATGGACGCATGTATCCGATTTGAAATTCTGGAAAAACGAAGTTGCTGTTCAATATGGCATCCAAGCCATCCCTCAAAATTTCTTGATTGATCCTACAGGAAAAATCATTGGAAAAAATTTAAGAGGCGAAGCATTGAATAAAAAATTGGAAGAATTATTCAAATAAATTGTAGGATTAAAGAAGTACTGCAACTGTTTTAGCAGCATTCGATTGTTTCAATAAAAATCGCGAACTTCGCGTTGCAAAAAATCTTTATATGGGTAAATACAGAGCTGGCGTATTGTTTGGAGAAGAATTGAAAGCACTCTACCAAGATGCCAAAGAACATCAGTTTGCTATGCCTGCGGTGAATACTACTGGAACTGATACCATCAATGCTACGCTAGAAGCTGCTGCTGCAGTAAATTCTCCTGTCATCATACAATTCTCAAATGGAGGAGCTCAATTCATTGCGGGCAAGGGTATGCCGAACGACGCTCTTCAAGCCAATATCTCTGGCGCTATTTCCGGCGCTTTGCATATTCACAATGTTGCCAAATATTATGGTGTTCCCGTTGTATTGCATACCGATCATGCTGCCAAAAAATGGTTACCCTGGATCAGCGCCTTGATCGATGCAGGCGAACAATTCAAAAAAGAAAAAGGGCAACCCCTTTTCAGTTCACATATGTTGGATTTAAGTGAAGAACCTCTTGAAGAAAATATTGAAACTTCCGTAGCTTTTTACAAGAGAATGGCTCCACTTGGAATGGGAATCGAAATTGAATTGGGTGTAACCGGTGGTGAAGAAGATGGGGTAGATAATTCGGATGTAGAAAACGATAAACTCTATACCCAACCTCAACACGTAGCGCACGCTTATGAGGAACTCAGCAAAGTAGGTGAGTTGTTTACGGTAGCTGCAGCTTTTGGAAACGTTCACGGTGTTTATAGTCCAGGTAACGTTCAACTGCGTCCTGAGATTTTAAAAAATTCTCAGGATTATATTCAAAAACATTTCAATACGCCTTCATCCAAGCCTGTATTTTTTGTTTTTCATGGAGGAAGTGGCTCACCGCAACACCAAATCAGAGAAGCCATTGGCTATGGTGCTATCAAGATGAATATTGATACAGATTTGCAATGGGCTTTCTGGGAAGGAGTATTGCAGAACTACAAGAAAAACGAAGCTTACCTGCAAGGACAATTGGGAAATCCCGAAGGTGCGGATAAGCCCAATAAAAAATACTACGACCCCAGAGTTTGGTTGAGAAAAGGAGAAGAAACATTCATCGCCCGCTTGAAAGTAGCTTTCGAAGATTTGAATTGTGTGGGAAGAAATGGGTGAGAACAGCCAAGGACGAGGGACAAGGGACGAGGGACAAGGGAAATGATATAGGAAGCAGAATTTGGTTAAAACCATATTTGCTCTCTCTTATTTTTTCTTAGCATTACTCAATTATATTCTCCCGCCGATTCCCTATTCCCTTGTCCCTCGTCCCTCCTCCCTTGCCATTCCCTACCTCCCCATCCATCCTCCATCCACGGTCAAGATCTCACCACTCACATAATTACTTGCATCAGAAGCAAGGAATACAACAGGACCTTTGAAATCATTTGGTTTGCCCCATCTTCCCATGGGTATACGATCGGAGATAGCTTTGAAACGAACAGGATCCTTAAGTAAACTTGCTGTATTGTCTGTTTCAATATATCCGGGTGCTATGCCATTTACATGTACGCCTTTGGATGCCCACTCGTTGGATAATCCTTTCACCACACTGGAGAGCGCACCTTTACTTGCTGCATAACCAATCACGTTTATACCACCTTGGAATGTTAGCAAAGAACAAGTGAATATAATTTTTCCACTACCGCGTTCAACCATTTGTTTTCCGATTTCACGAGCCAAAATAAACTGTGAATCCAGATTCACGGCAAGAACATGATCCCAATCTTCATCCGTGTGAACGACTGCAGGATTTCTACGAATCGTTCCAGCATTGTTAACTAAAATATCGGGTAGGATTCCTGATTGCTTCAATGCAGCAAGAAAGGAATAGATGCTATTTCGATCAGATAAGTCAGCTTGATATGGAGTAAAATTTCTTCCTAAGACTTTTACTTGTTTTTCAATTTCACTGCCGGATAAAGCAAGGCTTGAACTTACTCCAATGATATCCGCACCAGCTTCTGCCAATCCCAACGCCATCCCCATTCCAATACCTTTGTTACATCCAGTAACCAGCGCCTTTTTGCCTTGTAAAGAAAACATATTCATATCCAAAATTTCCAACCCTATTCCCTATTCCCTTTTCCTCTATTCCCTACAAAGACACCCCCCTCTTCCACGGAATAAAATCATCCTGATTCAACAGCACTGCTTTGGGAACAATTTCACCGCTGGCCGCTTTTATGCAGTATTCCAAAATCTCTTCTCCCAACTCTTCTATTGTTTTATCACCCTCAACTATCGGTCCACAATCGATATCAATGATATCCGACATGCGTTGAGCCAGCTTACTATTGGTAGAAAGTTTAATGGTTGGACA
>JBEDAP010000261.1:0-2879 GCA_041177705.1 Bacteroidota bacterium | reverse complement strand
TGTAAAAACCTCTTACTTTTGCCGACCCGTTTAACGGAGTGGATTGAACTCGTAGCTCAGTTGGTAGAGCAATACACTTTTAATGTATGGGCCCTGGGTTCGAGTCCCAGCGGGTTCACCCTGAAAGCCGGCATTTGCCGGCTTTTTTTATTAGGTTCTTAATCTATTGATTGGAATGAAAAAAGTTTTTCACATCCTGATTATCAATTCTTTACATTTTTTTCTAAGTTTTTGTTAAATCGCAAATATTTTCTACCTTTTACCCCTGAATTGTATGATTAATATTGGGAATAAAAAATAAACTAACCATCGTTATGAGAAAATTTTACTCAAACACCAGACATTTTATCCTGTTTTTATTGTTTGTTGCATTACAGTCAACAAATCTTTTTGCGCAAACTGCAAAGAGGATAGTTGTAAAATCAGGCTACTCAGGCTCCAGTACTGATACGACTGCAACAATCAAAGCGGCAGTGGATGCTGCTGTGAGCAGAGACTCTATCATCGTTCTCGAAGGAACGTTCAAGGAAAAATTTGCCATCACAGGAGGTAAGGAAAAAATTGTAATGGGATCATTGTTCCTATTGGATGGGGATACCTCTCATATTCGTAAAACAATCATCTCTGGTGCTGGCGTTACACAAAACAGCAAGAATGATGTATTGGCGGGATTTTATACGAATACTTATGATACAGTTGCTTTCAAATTCATAGGATTCACAATTGATAGTGCAGCGAAATGGGCCATGGATGCCCGTGGCGGTTTGGTATCTGATTGTATTTTCAGAAATTCTGGATCTCTACAAACCATTCCGTTCTATTTTCAAGCAACTAGATTGAGGAATATCAGGGTCCACAACAACCTTGGGGGTGCTATTATCTTTTTTCAAGGCTATGGACTAAACAATACTGGCTCCGCAAATTCATACAGCAACATTGAAAACTCCATTTTTTATAGAAACAAGGCTGTTGCACAAACAAATGTTGATTATCAGGCACCGGTATGGCCAGGATGGGGTTCGATCGTAACCTTCAGTTCAGATACAAAAGGTAAAGTAGTAAACTCCATTTTTTATAACAACAGCGGTGACAACCTATTCAATTATGGAGGTCATAATATCACCGATACGCTCGATTTTATCAATAACGTCATTTATAAAAACAATACCCGTACTGCATCTTTCAGATCTTGGGAAGGTGATAATGGAAGAGAAAATATAATCTCTCGTTGGTACAACAATATCATTGACAATAGTTATAAGTTAGCCACTGAATCAAATAATTCAGAATTCAGGTGGGGCGGGGATAGACCACATACTTATCAATTAAGAAATAATATTCTGGCCGAAGCGATAAACACCGATAACCAGACAGGTTTTCGCAACTCATTTACATGGGATCATTTAGATTCAATAATTGCAACTGTGACATTTGTTGATACCGCTAATCTAAATTTTACATTGCGAGACAACAATCCAGGGTTTGGTGGAGGAAAATCTGCTGCTTTTGTGCCAACTGATGATTTTAACGGAAATGCAAGACCAAATCCTACCGGATCAAATGTAGATATCGGTGCGATAGAAACTTCTTTGTCTGCTCCATTACCACAGGTAACTTCACTGCAAAATGCTCTGATCAGTTCAAAGCGCTCTGTGAAGGTCAACTACAAGGTTTTGAACTTTCCGGCAATTGATTCGATCATAATCTACAGAGCCACTAGTCGTGATACCTCTGTAATTCTTGGAAGCCCAATTGATACAATAAAATTCAAAACTTCTGATCAGCCAACTTTTGTTGATACCAATGCAATTGCAAACAATACCAAATACTATTATCTCATAAAGACTTTCTATGCAAATAAGCTAAAGTCAAGGGCCAGTGTGATTGATTCGGTTTCAACACCTGCAGTGCAAAGTACAGTGAGTATTCCTACTGCAGTTACCCTTACAGCTTCTGGAAGATCATATATCCAAGTAAGCTGGACATCTGCTAACAAGGTTGCTACTGCAACTTCTACAACACCGTATATTGATATTTACAGAGGTCAAAGTGTCAGCGATGCAGCTCTTTTGGTTTCACTTCGTGATACAGCTGTCAATTATACTGATAAAACAACGCTTCCTGAAACCAAATATGTTTATTATTTGGTGAACAGAGATGTGAATGGTGTCGTATCAGATACAAGCGCTAACAAGACTTTAACCACCACTGGAGCTTCCCCCCTTCGTTTTTATGTGGATGCTGCCTCTGGAAATGATAACAATGCAGGAACGGCGGAAAACGCAGCATATAAAACCCTTTCCTATGCATTCACGCAAACAGTGAAGGGTGATACGATTATTGCATTAAGAGGAACCTACAATGAAAGGTTTAAAATCGTTCCAGGTACTGTACTTGGATCAAAGTATCTTATCGATAATTCCGATACTGCATCTCGAAGACTTACTATTCTAAGTGCAAGTGGCCTTAATGGTTCAATGATTACATATAGTGCCCAACACACCGATGCCCAAAGTAGAAGGACAAAAATTATCGGACTGCATCTCAAAAATGCTGCAGGCTCAGGAAAATATATCTTCACAAGTGATGGTTTCTGGGGTAATTATATTACGTTCGATAATTGTTATTTCAGCAACAACGGACCTTCGAATTTGCAGTATGTAGAGGGTAGAAATCCGGATCAAGACATTATATACGCATCTTTCAATGATAGTACAGTTATATCCAATTCAATATTTGAATATAACAATGGTCGTTTTGATATTAACGGGGAGAATATACAGGTAACTAAAAATATATTCAGGTATAACAACAACACTTTTGAGAGACCAAACGGCCATTGGATTGGATACGGTATTTTCAGGGGATGGGTTAGAAAT
>JBEDAP010000260.1:0-7156 GCA_041177705.1 Bacteroidota bacterium | reverse complement strand
GCAACGGAGATGTTGCACAAGCTTGCAAGCAATTGATAGCTCCTCAAAATATGCCTTTCGCTCTGAAAGCTTGGATGCAATCTATGGAATTTAGTAACTCACTCGTTGTTATGTATTTTGGTACCAAAGTGAGTTATGAAGAGTCTCCTTTGCAGCATCATAATTTAATTTTAGGAAATCCGTACAAGGAACTCATGCGCGATATATTCAAGCGAAAAGTTACAGGAGATCGCTTGGGACTCTATGTGCACATGCCAAGCAGAACTGATAAAACTATTTCACCTGAAGGTTGTGGTTCATTTTATGTATTGTCTTTAGTTCCAAACCTAAGCGGATCCATTCTTTGGGAGAAAACACTTGATGATTACAAACAAAAAGTACTGGGTTTTCTTCAGGATAATTATTTACCCGATTTAAAATCCAATATTATTGCAGAGCATTGTATGAGTCCCTTGGATTTTAAATCTCGTTTGAATAGTCATTTGGGCGCTGCTTTTTCTATTAAGCCATCTATGATGCAGTCTGGATATTTCAGACCGCAAGTAAAATCTGGATTCTTTGATCATCTTTATTTTGTGGGAGCTGGAGTACATCCCGGTGCAGGGGTTCCGGCAGTCATGGCTTCAGGCAAGATTGCTGCCAATACGATTGATCCACATGAAATTATTATTTCACAACCTGAATTGATCAATATAGAAATGAATGAATTGAAGAGCGTGATATGAGTAATTCATTTTTTCAATATGGAATCGATACCAATCAGCGTGAATATGCGATGAAAAATATTCCTGTTTCCGGAAAGATTCCAGAATGGCTGGAAGGCAATTATATTCGAAACGGACCTGGAATGTTCCATATCAATGGAAAGAGAGTCAATCATTGGTTTGATGCAATGGGGGCTTTGCATAGTTTTAATATTTGCAATGGGAAGGTCGACTATATATCCAAGTACATTCCATGTGAGTCTTATCGTTCTGCAACCGAAGAAGGCAAGTTAAGTTTTTCGGAATTTGCTACAGACCCTTGCAAATCGATATTCAAGAAAGCGCAATCCTATGTATTCCCGAGTTTGCCGAACATGACAGATAATCCCAAGATTCATGTTGCCAAAATAGGGACACGTTTTATGGCGTTGGGGGAAACGCCCATGCAAGTTGAATTTGATCCTCAGACATTAGAGCGTATCGGTGTTGACGAAATCAATCCTGGTGCCATGGCTTACAAAACTACGGCACATCCGCATTTTGAAAACCAGCATGCTTACAATCTGATTGTAAAATTTGGTATGCAAAGTCATTACCGAATTTATGATATGGCACATAAAGGGAAAGCGTTGAGCAGCATTCCTGTTGCAAAGCCAGCTTATCTGCATGGGTTTGGGATGAGTAAAAATTATTTCATCATCGCAGCTGGCCCCTTGGTTGTTGTGCCTATTCACCTTCTGTTTTGGAAGAAACCTTATATCGAAAACCATAAGTGGTTGCCTCAAGAGGGAGCTAAAATTTGGGTTATAGAAAAATCCTCCGGTAAACTCAAATCAGTTTTTGAAACGGAAGCATTTTTTAGTTTCCATCATATCAATGCCTGGGAAGAAGGAGATGAGTTGGTGATGGATATCAATGCTTACGATGATGCATCTATAGTTAGTAAATATTATTTGAATGAGCTACAAAAGATAGACTTGAAACTACCTGAAGGAACATTGCGAAGGTATCGGTTGAATCTAAAGTCAAGGAGAATTACTGAAAATAATATCGTTTCTGATGCTTGTATTGAATTACCGCGAATTGATTACGAACGCTACAATACAAGTGGTGCGTACGGCTTTACTTATGGTGTGGGTCTGCATCCGCAGCATAAGACTGGTTTTTACAACAGCATTGTAAAAATCAATGCGCGTAATGGCGATGCACATTATTGGTATCAAGACGGTTGTTATCCAGGAGAACCTTGCTTTATTTCTTCTCCAGGTAGTAAAACAGATGAGGAAGGCGTGTTGCTTTCCATCGTGTTGGATTCGAAAGCCGAGAATTCATTTTTATTGATCCTCGATGCTACTAGTTTGCAAGAAATTGCACGCGCATCCGTTCCTGAGCCGATCGTATATGGCTTTCACGGTGAATTCTTTGCAAACTGATTTATTGATACGTCAATCCCTCATCGTACCAAAACAATCCATAGGATTTCCCTTTTAAATATCCTGGAACATCCGATAATTGCTTTTGGGCTTCATTTTCAGACACCGGGGTAGTGAATGGCATTTTGCCGGTCGGCTTGAATTTTCCGGTTAGGATATCTAGCAACGCTTCCGGTGTTGATCCAAACGTAGCCAAAACTGCTTGTATATTTTTTTGAGTTTGCGCATTGTATATTTCGTCAATCACCCAGGGATTGCTGAAGTTGACGGCCAATACAGTCGGCTTTTTGGAGGTGATGCTGTTGATATAGTTTACATCGACAGCATTTTTTGAAAGTGAAAGATAGATAGGCGAGCCATCTGAATCGAAAAGTGATTTTGAACCTGGTGTTATCCAAAGTACGACAAGATCTGCCTGATCTGGGTTGTCTACAAATTCTAGATTTGAAATAGGCGATTGAGGTTTAAAGACATTGTGAGCAGAATTTGCACCTCTTCTTTCAAAATAGGTTTCAAAATAAATTTTTGTTTTCGATTGAATCGGTAGTGTTTTGTTTTCGTTGCGTAAAAGCACAATGGATTTTCTCAAAGCCAGATTGGCTTTTTCTTGTAAAGGAGTGCTTCCTACAAATTGTTCTGCACGATTTACATCTACGTATGGATTTTCGAAAAGTCCCAATTCAAATTTTTCCATCAACAAACGGTAAACAGATTCATCAACCAATTTCATATCCACCATACCAGACTTTACTGTTTGCAGAAGTTGGGATGGATCTGCCGTACCGGAATAAATATTTACACCTGCCTCTAAGGTTTTTTTGTAACGTTCTGGGATGGTAAGGTGTTCGGCTCCCCAAGGCATCATTTCTATGGGACCGGTATCGGAATTGATGATTCCTTTGAAACCAAGACTATCTCTCAATAAGCCGGTTATGACGGCTTTATTATATGCATACGCAACCTCTTCGTATTTGGTATCTTTTGGAATGGAATAATAAGGCATGATGGAAGAAGTGCCGGCTTGGATGGCTGCCTTGAAAGGAATCAAGTTGTTTTGAAAATATCCTCCAGGGAAATGTTCGTATTTACCCCAATCGAAATGCGGGTCTTGTCCACCTACACCCGCACCACCTCCGGGAAAATGTTTGGTGGTAAGCGCTACGGAAGTGGATGAAAGTTTTGAGCCTTGGAATCCAAGAACGATTTGCTCCATCATCTTGGCTGCCCATTCGGCATTCTCGCCAAAGGTGCCCTCCACACGTTGCCAGCGAGGTTCAGTGGCAAGATCTGCCATATACATGTATCCCTTCCTTAATCCAACTGCAGCCCATTCTTGTCGAGCTGTTTCCGCAAATTCACGAATCAGTTTCAAATCCCTTGTAGCTGAGAGTCCCAATTCACCGGGCCAGGTAGAAAATACTGTTCTGCCTACACTCAACCCAATGGATGCATCTTTGGTAATGTGGTTTCTGGGATTGGAAGCAATGATAGCAGGAATACCTAATCCATCGCTTTCACAAAGAGCTTGCAAACGATTGGCCCATTCGGCTGTAATTTTTGCAGAGGTGTTTGCTCTGAGGATGAAGTGTCGAAGGTGGTATTGAGTTACCCCTTTGGTTGTTCCCGCAGCCATGGTGATGGAAACCGGAAGAGGTTTTTTGGTAAACATATTCATGCTCTGAACCAAATCTTCTTCGTTGAATTCACTAGTTATGGGATCTTTCCCTTTCGGAGCTTCAAATGCCCAATCGTTTTTCAATCGGGTAGAACTGATGAGCATGAAACCTACTTTCTGCTCGACTGACATTTTGGATACCAGGTCTTTGGCCCTTTGAGCATAGGGTAGACGCCAATCTTCGTAGGCATCCAACTTCCCATTTTTATTTAAATCTTTGAATTGGAGTCCGGACTCCTGGATGATTTGAACGTTTCGATAGCCCAATGTGGGTTGTTTGCTGATTTGTGCATTTGCGGCGTGGCTTGCTGAAATAAGCATGGCCCAGGCTAAGATCTGAACTTTCATGTGCTGACGATTATAGGATAAAATTATTTCAAATCTACTGCTGAAGAGGGAGGAACTGCTAAAACGATTTCGGCACCTTGAGACAGGATTCATTGCTAAACTTATCCTAACTTGACTAACAAATCTCCGATTATGCGCTATGCCATCTTGTTTTCAATTTGCATGTATTTCATTCAATTTGTATTTGCTCAAAATCAAATTCAAACAAGTGTATACGGATGGGAGCCTAATGAAACGATGTTCAAAGGTGCTGGCGCTGTACTATCGCATCAAGAGTTAAAGGGACATGTTCTACGGGGAGGTAAAAAATTAAAATTCAATTCAGGCGTAAATGGACCTGAATTGTTTTTTATAGTCAAAGAAGGTCCTGTTCGTGTGTCGCTGAAAGGGAGTTCGTATGATTTAGACAAAGGATCGGTTGTTTTTGTATTGCCGGGAGATGAAGTTCAATTTCAAAATACACGCAAAGACGATATTGAGTTTTATGAAATGCAGATGGATGCGAGTAGCCGCAATTCGGCGCGAGGGGTAGAGGCAGGCGGTTCTTTTGTAATCAACTGGTACGATATGGTATTCAAGCCCCATGATCGCGGAGGCGTGAGGCAATTGTTTGATCGAAAGACCATTACAATGAATCGATTTGATATTCATATCACTTCGTTGAATCCAGGGTTGAAAAGTCATGAGCCACATACTCATAAAAATGAAGAGATCATTTTAATGATTGATGGAGATGGAGAAATGGTATTGGGAAGTGAGCGTCATCGCATTACAACGGGGGAGGCAGCCTGGGTAGAGTCGAATATCCCCCACAACATTACCAATGTAGGAAAAAGGCCTGCTGTGTACTTTGCAATCCAGTGGAATTAACCCTACCCCCTAAAATAAGCAGGCTATTGTTTTTTTTCTTAGGTTTACCCTTATAGGGTAATCCAGCATTATGAAAAAAGTACTCATTGCTTGCTTATTTATT
The DNA here is from genome assembly GCA_041177705.1 of Bacteroidota bacterium. GTDB lineage: Bacteria > Bacteroidota > Bacteroidia > Chitinophagales > Chitinophagaceae > Pollutibacter. Next base: position 2,023 of record JBEDAP010000260.1, on the reverse strand, counting down.
TTCTCTTGGGGTATCGTCATGGCTCAGTCTAGTATCGAGCGTGATAAGCTCATAGTTTTATCAAGCACAGTTGACACATCAATTTCAGGAGCACTGACAAGACTAGAGACTGCACTCTTGCCTTCTAAAGCCAAGGAGCTGAAGGCAATTTCTGAAATTGCGATATCCCGCGGAGATTCTCTTAATAACAATTGGATTCTTGAAAGTGGGCATCATTTTCTTGCGCAATCGCTAGCAGCTTTAAAAGAGTATAATACTGCAGCTATTCATTACCGTCAAGCTCTTGCGTTAAATGCAAAGTCCGATCATCTGAATACACGTGGAGTTATTCTACATGATTTTGCATATAGTTATTATGAGCGTAATCTATTTGATAGTGCCTTGTACTTTTTTCAACAGGCATTGGAGGTGAAACGAAGATCAAATAATACTCAGGCTATTGCAGTTACGTTGAATGGTATTGGACTTTTGTTTCGTCAACGAAATGATTTTCAAACGGCTTCTGAATATTATCGGGAGGCGCTTCATATTTATGAATTGGCTAATGATCGCAAACGGTTATCTGTGTTGATGAATATTGCCAATTTGTACAATCTTCAAAAGAAATTTGACAGCGCTACTTTGGCTTTTGATCAAATTTATAAGACTGCTGAATCGTATAATGATCAGTCGGTAATGTTTACGGCAAAGGTGAACAGAGCATTGGGTTTAAATTATCAGGCTAGATACCAAGAGGCATTGCCAGAATTTGAGTCGCTGAGCAAAGACCCTCGTGTTTTAAAACTTGAAGATTTAAACAGTGCAGTCCAATATGGGCTGGGTCAGGCCTATTTTGGAGTTAGAGATTTTGAAAAAGCGATCCCAATTTTAAAATCCTGCCTCAATTTAAAATTCAGAAATACACGATATCAATCACTTTCAGCTATTACTTTCCTACTTTATCAGGCTGAAAAGGAACGAGGAAATTTTAAAGAAGCATTGGGGCATTACGAGCTGCTTAAAATTTACAGTGATTCTTTGCTCAATATCAATCGCACTGCACAGCTTGACGAATTAGAAAAAAAGTATAAAACAGCTCAGAAAGAGCAGCAAATTGAATTGCTGAATAAAGAAAATCAGGTGAAAGAGTTGTCTCTTTCAAAAAAGCAGCAAGAAGTGTTGCTTTTGGCATCTCAGGCAGCACAGCGAGAGCAAGAGCTGAAATTGTTGAATGCCGCCAATGCACTTCAAGAACTGACACTGCGTGATCAAGAGAAATCCTTGGAATTAAGTAGAACAAAGCAAAACGCAAGCAACCAGCAAATTCAATTGCTGCAGAAAGAAACACAATTGAAAGATTTAACCATAACAGATGGGAAAAAGCAAAGACTGATTTTTATTTTGGCTCTCTCTATACTTGTCTTGGTATCAGTTGCTATTTTTTATCAGTATAAAAATAAGCAGCGCGTTTCAAAAGAATTAGCACAAAAAAATCATATTATTTCAATTGCACTTGGTGAGAAAGAGGTCTTGCTGAAAGAGATTCATCATCGCGTTAAAAACAATTTACAGGTAATCAGTAGTCTTTTGAATTTACAGAGCAGAAGCATCAGCGATCAGGCTGCATTAGAAGCCATCAACGAAGGGAAAAATCGGGTTAAAAGTATGGCATTGATTCATCAGAATTTATACCGGGATGATGATCTCACTCACGTGGATATGCGTGATTACATCGAAAAATTAATTCATAGTCTTTTTTCTTCTTATGCAATTCAACCCGATAAGATTAAATTAATCACCCATATTGATGATATACAGCTTGATGTTGACGTAGTAGTTCCTCTGGGACTTATCATCAATGAATTGGTAAGCAATGCGCTCAAGTATGCATTTGAAGATGGGGGTGAGGGGATCTTGGAAATATTTTTAAAGCGAGAGCTAAATCGTTTGGAGCTTATAGTAAAAGACAATGGGAAAGGTTTACCTCTCGATTGGACACCTGAAAAATCAGGCTCCATGGGATATCAAATCATTGGTTCATTTG
>JBEDAP010000259.1:0-3108 GCA_041177705.1 Bacteroidota bacterium | reverse complement strand
TGAATTTGATTCGGTGAGGTTTGGCAAGTTCGTAATAGCGTTTCCAAAGGTCTTTGTTCTTTTTACCCCCTTTGAAATCTGTTAAGATCCATTTATCCAACCATTTTTCATTAACTGCCTGAACTACGTACTTGCTGTCAGAATAAATTTCAATATGAAGTCCCGTACGATTTAAACTTTCAAGTGCAGCAATTACTGCCAATAACTCCATTCGGTTATTCGTTGTCCTTATAAATCCCTGCGAAATTTCTTTGTGATGATCTTTCCAGATTAACAGAGCACCGAATCCGCCTTTACCCGGATTTCCCCGGGCTGCACCATCGGTGTAAATTGTTAATCCATTGGAGTTGATCATGAAACTACGCTTACCTTGATGGTATTGGTAGGCAAATGAAGATCTACTGGAGTGCTTCCTGTGTTTACAACGACTTCTCCTGTTCTGAGAAATCCTCTTTCTTTAAGAATTTGAATTTGATCAGCTACAATTTCATCTAGACTTTCTTCTTCGTTGTAAAAGAAAGCACGTACACCCCAGCTGAGACTCAACTGATTGACTAAAGATCTCTCCTTGGTGAAAATATACAAACTTGATTTTGGACGATAGCAGCTAAGCATAAATGCAGTGTATCCCGACTGTGTCATTCCTATAAGTGCATCTGCATTTGTATTTTCAGCCAATTTACACGCAGTTAAACAAACTGCGTCACTGATATAGGTGGGTGAGTGGGTGAGTGGCTTGATGTCTTCGTCGCGGTTAAATCGGTATTCCGATTTTTCGGCTTCAATGATAATCTTCCTCATGGTTTCTACTACCAAAGTGGGGTGTTGACCTGTTGCTGTTTCGCCACTTAACATCACGGCATCTGCACCTTCCAAAACTGCATTCGCCACATCGGTGCTTTCACTTCTGTTGGGTTTAACTCTATCAATCATGCTTTCCATCATCTGTGTTGCCACAATAACAGGTTTCGCTCTGTGTAGGCACTTACGAATGATTTGACGTTGTATGAATGGAACTTTTTCAATGGGTACTTCTACACCCAAGTCGCCTCTGGCAACCATGATTCCGTCCGATTCCAAAATGATCTCGCGGATATTTTCCAAGGCCTCGGGCATTTCAATTTTGGCTATGACCTTGATTTTGCTCTCTCTTTCTTTGATGATTTTTTTGATGCCAATAATATCTTCGGTTTTGCGAACAAAGGATAGAGCTACCCAATCTAATTTCTCTTGAATGATAAAATCTAGGTCTTTGAGATCTTTTTCCGTTAAAGCAGGAAGAGATATTTTGGTGTCTGGAAGATTGAGTCCCTTTTTGGAAGAGATTATTCCTCCTAATTTAACTTCAACTTGAACATCACTGTTGGGTAATATAGCTTTAACTACCACTTCGATTTTGCCATCGTCAATCATGATAGTATTTCCTACAACTACATCCCCAGCAAGATTTGGGTAGGAAACATAAATTTTTTCTTTGGTGCCTATAACTTTTTCATTGGTGAGCGTTAGGATATCTCCTTCTTTTACAGGAAGTGCATTGTTCTCAATCTCTCCAACACGAAGTTTAGGGCCTTGTAAGTCACCTAAGATGGCAATGTTATAGGGCTCAGTTGCATTGATTTTTCGGATGTGGTCAATGATTTTTTTCTTGTCTTCATGAGCACCATGTGAAAAATTCAATCTGAACACATTTACTCCAGCTCTAACCAGCTCCAGTAATTTGTCGTAGGAATCGCAAGCAGGACCTACCGTTGCTACAATTTTGGTTCTGTGAATGGAATGCTCATTTCCAGCATGATTGTCCATTTCCTGGTGTAAATATTTTCCAATGTTTTTACTCATGTTAGGATTTGTTTAATGGGTATTTCGTTTCAAATCAGCTGGCAAGAATTTTTACAATTCTGAGCCAATCTTCACTGATGCGTTGTTTTGCTTTTACAGCATTGTCTAAGGGGGTATAGTGCATTTTATTATTCACGATACCTACCATCACATTGTGTTTGCCTTCAATCAAGCATTCAACAGACGCAAATCCCATTCTACTCGCTATCAACCTATCCATGCTGGATGGAGAACCTCCTCGTTGAATATGACCTAATATAGCAACACGTATATCAAATCCGGGAATTCTTTCTTTGATGAGATTGGCCAAATCATTTCCTCCGCCAAAATCATCTCCTTCTGCAACCACGACCAAGTTTACTAGCTTTTTTCTTTTTTCTTTTTCCTGGAGGGAAGCAATAACAGCTTCTACATCTGTTTTTCGCTCTGGGATTAAAATATGCTCAGCGCCTGTTCCAATTCCACTATGCAATGCGATGTACCCTGCATCCCTTCCCATTACCTCGATGATGAATAGACGATCATGAGCATCTGCGGTATCTCTTATTTTATCAATGGCTTCAATAGCTGTATTAACCGCTGTGTCAAATCCTATCGTGAAATCAGTTCCTGCTATATCCTTATCTATCGTACCCGGAATTCCAATGCAGGGGATATCAAACTCGTTGGCGAAAATTTGTGCGCCTTTGAAGGACCCATCTCCGCCAATCACTACCAAGCCATTGATGCCATGTTTTTTCAAATTGGCATACGCCTTTTTTCTGCCTTCGGGAGTCATGAATTCTTTGCAACGGGCTGTCTTCAGGATGGTGCCCCCTCTTTGAATGATGTTAGCCACGCTTCGAGAGTCCATCTTGTTGATGTCATTGTCAATCATTCCGGCATAGCCTCGAGTAATTCCATAGACTTCAAGATTGTGGAAAAGTCCGGTTCGCACCACCGCTCGTATACAGGCATTCATTCCTGGTGCATCTCCTCCGGAGGTCATGACACCAATTTTCGTTACTTTTTTACTCATGGGTTAAGTTGGTCAAAGAGATTCTAAATCAGCAGGTAACATGAGGCTTTCTAAAAGGTCAGCGGTCGCAAATTTAACAAATAACAGGGAATAAATGGTCTTCGGAATATGAGAAAGATCCACAAGGGGAAAAGAGATTCAGCAGGCTGATTTTCAATTTATTGAAACAATTCGGAGAGGGAGATTTCCAAGGGGGTGGGTATGTAGTTTAAATCTTTTTTTGCTTTGTCTATGAAGAAGCCTGTTTT
>JBEDAP010000258.1:0-4788 GCA_041177705.1 Bacteroidota bacterium | reverse complement strand
GATAATAATTCTTTTTCATCCATTTCTTATGTGAGTGTTCCTTATACTGCCATTTCTGATAGTTTAGTAAAGGTGACCGATGATGAAATAAGCGATTATGTAAAACAGCATAAAAATGATTTCAAGCAGGACCACGTTAAAAGCATTTCATTTGTTTCATTCAGCGCAAACCCAACCCCAGCAGATACACAACGCGTATTTAATTTATTAACTGGACTTAAATCCGAGTTCTCATCTACAACAGATGCGAAAGGCTTTGTAACAAAGAATAATACATCGCTTCCTTTTTACGACGGATTTTCTTTGAAGTCAAAGCTCCAAATGAGCGCAAAAGATTCGGTTATATCTATGTCTAACGGATCTGTTATTGGTCCATATTTAGATGGCGGCAGCTATGTGATTGCAAAAAAATTAGAAACCCGCACCCTTCCCGACAGTATAAAAATGAGACATATTCTAATTGGGGTTGTTGATCCACAAACTGGACAAATGAGGAGGTCAGATAGTGCTGCTAAAAAAACAGCGGATAGTATTTTTGCTGTTATTAAAGGCGGTGGAAATTTTGGAGCACTTGCTTTAGCGTTGAGCGAAGATCAGGGAAGTAAGAATAATGGAGGAGAGTATACTTTTTCCTCAGTAGATATGGGTACGCTTGATAAGGATTTTGCAGATTATATCTATTATGGCAAAAAGGGAAATAGGGATGTCGTTAAAACTTCTTTTGGTTATCACATCATAGAAATTCTGAATCAAACCAATTTTGAAGAAGCGTATAAGGTTGCCTATTTATCCAAACCTATTTTAGCAAGCGAAGAAACAGATAGTTATGCATCCACTTCTGCAGCTCGATTTGCAGCTGAAAGCAAAGACCCCAAATCATTTGAATCTACTGCAACAAAGATGAAGCTGATGAAGGGAACCGCAGACAATGTGAAGCAAATGGATTACAGCGCAGGTCCCCTCGCCTCAAGAGCAATCGTAAAATGGATGTTTGATAATAAGGTTGGAACCGTTTCAGAACCCTTTGATCTCAAAGATCAATATGTTGTTGCTGTAATTACCAATGAAATTGAAGAGGGTGTTCAACCTGCCACCGTAGCCCGTGTTTTGGTAGAGCCCACCCTTAGGAACAAGAAAAAGGCTGAACTTGTGGCCCAAAAAGCCGGTTCTGAAAAAAATATAGATAAGTTAGCCGGAATCCTCGGTGGAATTACCGGCAGAGCTGATACGGTTAGGTTTGCAGACCCCTTTGTTCCCAATCTAGGAACAGAAACAAAGGTTATCGGTGCAGCGTTTGATAAAAAGAATGTGTCTAATATATCGAAGGCTATTGATGGACAGAATGGAGTATTCTTTGTTTCTGTAAATCAAGTTGGATCCCTTCCGAGTTCAGTGGTAGATGTTGTTTCTCAGCAAAAAGCAATGAATAATCAGCTGAAGCAATATGCGGGATACAGCACCATGGAGGGTTTGAAGAGCGCAACAAAAATTGTAGATAAAAGGCGAGAGGCCGGATATTAGAACGAACTGCTCATGAGAAAACAAGAACGCAGCCACCCATTGGGTGGCTGTCGTTTTTTGAAATAATTTTGCTGCATGGAAATGATTAAAAATAAGGTTGCAGAAAGCGGAATCATTACACTGGACCTGGAAAAATATTATCCGAATCAGGATATTATTGAGTTTGACCTTAAGCCTTTTTTATTCATGGAAATGATACTGAAGGAAAAAGAATTCAGGGATCAAATAGAAGCCCACACCTGGGATATATACCACCATAAAACAGTTGCCGTATTTTGTTCCGCAGATGCTATACTTCCTATGTGGGCGTATATGCTGGTTGCATCCAAATTATCTAGCTATGTTGCAGGGGTTTATTATGGTGATAAACAAAACTGTTTTCAATATCTATTTGTACAAAACTTACAAAAAATAGATACGGCAGAGTTTTTTGAAAAACGAGTTGTTGTGAAGGGTTGTGGCGATAAGTTGATTCCAGAAGCGGCGTATCTTGAAATTGCAAGTCGACTTACTCCTGTCGTCAAATCCTTGATGTATGGAGAACCCTGCAGCACGGTTCCTGTTTACAAGCGTAAAAAATCTACAGAGTAGATTCGTGTGAATTAAAAAGAGTTGATTGATAAAACTTTTTGGCAGCCTCCAAATCTTCAGGCGTATCTATTCCCAAGCTTGTTTCTGTTGTTTCAACCATTCGAATATTCACGCCATTTTCAAGATATCTTAATTGTTCCAACATTTCTGTTTGCTCCAGCTCACCCAGCGGCCATTTTGTAAAAGATAGGAGTGTATTTTTTCTAAAGCCATATACACCAATGTGCTTATATATTGCTTTAGGAGAGGAGAGATTTCTTTTAAAAGGAATGATAGACCTGCTGAAATAAAGCGCATCTTTTTTTAAGTTAAAAACTACTTTAACCCAATTTGGATTTCCAACTTCTTCTTGGGGATCAAACTTTTTCATCAACGAAGCCACCTGAACGGAAGGATCATTAAAACATTCCAATAGGTGTTGAAGGGGTTCTTTTTTTATAAAAGGTTCATCACCCTGTATATTGATGATTACATCTACATCCAATTGTTCAATCGCTTCTGCTATTCGATCACTCCCGCTTTGGTGTTCTCTTTTACTCATTGCAGCTTCTCCACCATTGGTTTTAATTTCATTGAAAATCACTTCGCTATCGGTAACTACCAACACCCGATCAAAAAGTTGAGTCGATACTGCGTTTTCATAAACCATACGAATGATCGTTTTGCCTCCAATTTTTTCCATCAGCTTTCCAGGAAAGCGAGTAGCGGCAAATCGAGCAGGAATAACTGCAATCTTTTTCATCAGGGACGCAATTTTTGAAACGGCTTTTTCATCAAGGAGACAAAGTCTTCATCCTTTTCATTCGGATAATATTGATCGATTCCGTATTTAAGTTTTGAAGGATCCAGCTTCATAAATGTACCTAGTATCCTGTCCCAAATAGAAAACACAGCACCGTAATTGCTATCGGTATAGGGTTGTTTCCAGTGATGATGCACTTTGTGCATATTGGGAGACACCAAGAACCAACTTAATCCGCGATCAACCCCCAAAGGCAGGCTGATGTTGGCGTGTGTAAATCCTGTGATGAAAACCAAAAGCGTCTGATAGAGCAAGACTGCATACATGGGCGCTCCTGATACAACGACACCTATGTAAAAAAACAAACCCCTCCAAACCGATTCAAGCGGGTGATGACGTAAACCGGTAGTTACGTCCACGTTGTTATCTGCATGATGGATGAGGTGAAAACGCCAAAACAAGGGCACTCGGTGTTCTACAAAATGACAAAGCCATCCAGCGAAAAAATCCAATACCAAGCAAGTGATGAGAATGGTTCCCAATGGACCAAACGAACTCCAATGAATAATACCGAACTTGGTATTAGCTGTCCGTTCGGAAATAAAAACAATACCACCCGCAAGAAACGTGTGTATAATAAAATGAATGGCAGTGAATGCTAGGTTTGTTTTAGCATGCTGGCTTTTATTTTTTTTGTAATGGGTTTGAACAAGCGGAATTGCATTTTCAATGAGCCATAGCAAAATCATTCCTGCAACAAAAAAAGCCGCTCTCTCGAGAGGCCTTTTTTCAAGATCGCTGAAATAGGAAATCAACGTATCCATATTCAAAGGGGTTAGTTAGACATTAGGGGCATTGCCAACATCAGCAAGTCTTCGTTTTCATCTTGTTCAATTGGCTTGATGATACCTGCTTTTGTGGGTGTAGACAATTCGAGTTTAACTTCTTCGCTATCCGTTCCTGCAAGCATTTCAATTAAAAAGCGCGCATTAAAGGAAATGGTAATATCCTCTCCATCGTATGTGCAAGACATTCTTTCGTTTCCTTCAAAGCTAAAATCAACATCTTGTGCTGTAAGTTGAAGTTCGCTTCCTGAAATATTCAAGGTTACCAGGTTGGTACTTTTGTTACTGAAAATACTAACACGACGAAGAGCGGATTGAAAATCTTGTCGACTGATAGTCATTCTGAATGGGTTTTCTGCAGGGATAACTACTTTGTAGTCAGGGAAACGCGCATCCAGCAACCTACACGATAATTGAACCGTTCCGTGTGTTATGAATAAATGATTGTTGTTGTACGACAAGGATATATTGTCTTCGTTATCAGGAAGTGATGCTTTTAAAAGGTTCAATGGTTTTTTTGGAACAATGAATGAATCTGCTTTTGGGCATTTGATGTTTTTCAGTTTGTAACGAACCAAGCGATGTGCGTCGGTTGCTACGGTGGTCAGTCCATTTTTTTCCAACTCAAAAAATACACCTGTCATAGCGGGCCGAAGATCATCGTTGCTAACTGCATAGATGGTTTTATTGATTGCGGTTAATAATTCGTGACTGGTCATGGTGAAAGCCGATGTATCATCCGCCGGAGGCTCTTTTGGAAAATTATCCGGGTTTTCTCCCATCACTTTATATTTTCCATTGTCGCTTGTGATTTCAATTCCAAAATTCTTATCGATATCAAAGGTTAGGGGTTGATTGGGGAGATTTTTCAAAGAATCCATAAGTATTTTAGCAGGAATACAAACCCTTCCGCTGTCTTTGGCTTCAATATCCAAATGAATTTTCATAACCGTTTCCAAGTCGGTTGCTACTACCGTGAGTTTATTTTTTTCAATTTCAAACAAAAAATCTTCCAAAATAGGAAGCACATTGTTTGATCCGATAACTCCGTTTATCTGTTGCAATTGCTTAAGCAGGGCGGATGAAGAA
>JBEDAP010000257.1:0-5487 GCA_041177705.1 Bacteroidota bacterium | reverse complement strand
GCTGATATCTCATCTACGATTGCTTCACTCGATAAAGCAGCCCAACAATTGAATTTGATATTGGCAGATGTAAAATCCGGTAAAGGATCTTTGGGCAAACTTGCAACCGATGAAATGCTTTATAAAAACTTAAATAGCACAGCAAACAGTTTAAATGTATTGCTTCAGGATCTTCGTTTACACCCCAAACGGTATGTTCAATTTTCGGTCTTTGGTAAAAAAGACAAAACAGATCCATTGATGACACCCCTGGATGATTCTACTCGAAAATAAGATTTATGACGAGCAAGGTATTTCGTATACTTCTCATCTCTTTTGTCATTCCATTCTTTGCATCGGGACAGTCTAGTGTATCCAGTCCACTTGCTCAGGACACTGCCAACATTGTACAAATTCTTCAGGCTAATACATTCAGAAGAATAAAACAAGACAGTGCGGGTGATTTGAATATTTTGGTTGGCAACGTAGTCATGCGCCAAAAAAATACCTTGTTTTATTGCGACAGTGCCATTCAGAATATGTTGTCGAATCAACTCGAAGCCTTTGGAAATATTCATATCAACGACAACGATAGCGTTCACACCTATTCCCAGTATCTGAAATACTTGGGAAATACCAAGTTTGCAGAATTAAAAAAGAAGGTAAAACTTACCGATGGCAAAGGTGTACTGACAACAGAAGCTTTGGAATACGATGTCAATGCCCATATCGGCACATACAAAACCGGAGGCAAGGTGGTCAATGGCGAATCGGTTTTAACCAGCAAAGAAGGCGTGTACTATGCCAATACACGTGATGTTTATTTTCAAAAAAATGTAAAGTTGGTGGATCCGGAATATACTGTTTCAACAGATACGCTTCTATACAACGTAAATTCAGAGATTGCTCGATTTGTCTCCCCTACCAAAATATTTGATGGAAAATCATCGATTGAAACAAGAAGCGGATACTACGATTTGAAACAAGGATTAGCAGATTTCAATAAAAGGCCTGTGATACGCGACAGTTCACAAACGGTGATAGCAGATAGTATTAACTACAATAAGAATTCGGGAGCAGGAATGGCGATTGGTCAGGTGGACTATTCAGATACATCGCAAGGCATTTCCATGGTTGCAGGAAAAGCTGAATTCAACAATACAACCAAAGTAATCAAAACGTATCAGCGACCTTTGATGAAATTTCTGCAGGAAGGTGATTCTTTGTTTGTAGCAGCTGATACCCTCTATTCTGCCTATTTAGGATTTGATAGTACAGGTCAAACCAATCCGGCAGATACCTTTCGTTTTTTCAGAGCATACCATCATGTGAAAATATTTTCCGATTCATTGCAAGGCAAATGCGATAGCCTTTATTATTCTTCGATGGATTCGGTATTCCGTTTTTTTAAAGAGCCAGTGATGTGGGCACAAGAAAGTCAAATTTCAGGAGATACCATCTACCTCTTCACCAAAAATAGAAAAGCCGATAAAGTCCAGATCAATGAAAACGCCTTTTCAGTCAATAAATCAGCCGAGGGATTGTACAATCAGCTGAGGGGGAATTCCATGAGTGGACAATTCATCAACGGAGAAATCGACTTTCTCCGAAGTAAAGGGAATAGTGAGAGCCTATATTATCTTCAGGAGGAAGACAGCTCTTACATGGGTATGAATTACTCACAGGCTGATGCGATTGTCATGAAATTCATAGGGAAGGAAATCAAACGCGTATCCTGGATCAACGGAGTTACTGGAACAACCTATCCTATGAAACAAATCCCGTCTGATAAAAAAGAATTGAGGAACTTCAAGTGGCTAGACGCCATCCGACCCAAAAGCATTGGTGATCTCTTATCAATACAATAATCATGATTCTACTCGCAACATTCGTCATTGGCTACCTAGCCATTGCGTTTGAACACCAGATCAAACTGAATAAAGCCTCTTCTGCCCTGCTTACAGGTGTAATTTGTTGGACGATTTTAGTATTCAACAACGATCATGATTTTATTCATGCGGAGTTATTGGAACACATGGGAGAAATATCAGGAATTCTTTTCTTCTTATTGGGAGCTATGACAATTGTTGAATTGATTGATGCACACGATGGATTTGATATGATTTCATCCAACATCAAAACAAAAAAGAAGTCAACTATATTTTTAATCATTACCATCCTGGCTTTTTTTCTTTCTGCAGTTTTAGACAACTTAACAACCACCATTGTATTGATTTCACTCACAAATAAATTGATTCGCGACACCAAGGATAAATTGATATTTGCTTCTGTTATCGTTATATCAGCTAATTCAGGTGGTGCCTGGTCGCCAATCGGAGACGTAACAACTACAATGCTGTGGATAGGCGGACAAATAACATCCCTTAAAACAATTGAATATGTTTTTATACCCAGTGTAGTTTCCGTTGTTATACCCTTTTTTATACTTCGATTTTCGCTGAAAGGAAATGTAGAAGCAATTCAGGAAAGCCAGCTCGTCAACTCCAAAACAACTGCTTCAGAGAAAAATACAGTATTGCTGATCGGGATACTCTCGTTGCTTTTCGTTCCGGTATTCAAAACATTAACCGGACTTCCCCCTTTTATGGGAATGTTATTTTCCTTGGGAGCCATGTGGATGTTGACCGAACTCATTCACAGTGGAAAAGACACGGCTGATAAGGATACTCTTTCTGTGAATTTTGCAATACGTAAAATTGATACCCCAAGTATATTATTCTTTTTAGGTATTTTATTGAGTGTGTCGGCTTTGCAGTCGGCAGGCGTATTGAAAGAATTAGCAGGCACCTTATCCGATTGGTTGGGAAATCAAAAAACCATTGTAATGTCGCTTGGCATTTTGTCTGCTATTGTAGACAACGTTCCGCTGGTTGCAGCAACGCAAGGTATGTATAGCTTGACTGAATTTCCGCAGGATCACCCTTTCTGGCAATTCATCGCTTATTGTACAGGCACCGGAGGAAGTATATTAATAATTGGTTCAGCTGCTGGAGTGGCAGCCATGGGATTGACCAAAATTGAATTCTTCTGGTATATCAAAAAAATCAGCCTTTGGGCTTTGCTGGGCTATTTCAGTGGAGCTGCAGTATTTATCTTGATGAATTGGATGAATTGATCAATGTCCGATGGAAGCCAAATAGCGCTCGGCATCAATAGCAGCCATACAACCGCTACCTGCAGCCGTAATAGCTTGGCGGTAGTTTTTATCCTGAACATCGCCACACGCAAAAACACCATCCACATTGGTCTTGGAGGTACCCGGAATGGTCTTGATGTATCCCGCATCGTCCATATCAATGAATGGTTTAAATATATCAGAGTTAGGTTGATGCCCAATGGCAACAAAAAATCCTGAAATTGGAATTTCTTTCTTTTCTCCAGTTTGGGTGTCTTTGATTCGCACACCTGTGACATTTTTCTCCCCTAAAATCTCATCGGTTTCTGTATTCCAATATATTTTGATATTAGGCGTATTCTTTACACGGTCCTGCATGATCTTGGAAGCCCTCATGCTATCCTTACGGATGAACATATGAACTGTAGTACAAAGCTTACTCAGATAATGTGCTTCTTCTGCTGCTGTATCTCCTGCTCCTACGATTGCTACTTCTTTGCCTCTGAAGAAAAATCCGTCGCATACCGCACAAGCACTTACACCAAAACCATTGAGACGTTGTTCGCTTTCCAGGCCCAACCATTTCGCAGAAGCTCCAGTTGCCAGAATAACAGTGTCTGCATGTATTTCTTTTTCTTCATCAATCCATACTTTGTGTGGAGTGGATGAGAAATCAACTTTCGTTGCCAATCCAAATCGGATATCAGCTCCCATTCTCTTGGCTTGTTTTTCAAAATCCACCATCATTTCAGGACCTTGAACCCCATCGGGATACCCTGGATAATTTTCAACTTCAGTGGTAATGGTCAGCTGACCACCCGGCTGAATACCCTGATATAAAACAGGATTCAAGTTTGCGCGTGATGCATAAATGGCGGCAGTATACCCTGCCGGTCCGGAACCAATAATCAAACAACTCACTTTTTCAATTGCAGACATGCTGAACAGTTTTGGGCTGTAAAGTTAAAGAATATTGACGAGCTCTATTTCGGTATCACCAAGGTTCGATACTGGCAACCATATCCTCCGAAATAGCCAAGAGCTCCGTTATTGACGTTGGACAAAATACGGGTCGGACTTGAAAAGGGGTTTCCAATACTTTGAAAACTAAATTCAAAGGTTCTCCAAAAATCGTATGTCTGTTTATCGATATTACACAACCGGATGGTTACGATATCTCCACGTTTGAAATAGGTCAGGGAATCCGCAAACTGTGCATTTTTATTAAAACCTCTATCCACGGGAATGGTATAAGTTGTTCCATCAATCACCTGATCGTCGAATACGCTGTTGAATCCGGGTAAAAAGGCTTCCTGATTTATGCGGGTAAAATACCGGATATAATCTCCCAAGCCTGGCTTATCAGTTGCGCGAATAATAATTCGAGCTGCATTGGTGTCATCGGCCAGTGGCAACTTCTCCCACCAGAGTGAGTCGATTCGCCTGGTCACGGAAGGAATGGATGTTTCAGCTTGGTAATTTTTACCTTCAGCTGTAATTCGGAGGGTGTATTTGGTATTGAGCTGTCCAATGAAATCCCTGTTGTCATCGCGTACAGAATAAAAATAAATGCGAGCGCCCTCCGGACTTCTGAGGGAGTCTTCTTTGAGTGTTATTTCTTGTGTTCCATTGGAAATTGAAACTTTTGCATTTCGAACAAAAGAAGCAGATAGTTTAGTGGAATCAATTTTTCCGAAATAATCAAGGCTTTTGGATAAAAATACAACCGGTGTTAACCCATTTTCTATAGTAGCATCAACCACCAGCTGCGATTCACTGGCATCTAATTCAATATCGATATCCTTTTCACAGGAACTAAGGAATACTAGAATAAAAAGAAATAGTAAACGAAGAATGGACATGTATATCAAACAAAAACTGAGAAAAACAGTTCAATAAAAAAGCCCCGTTTGAGCGGGGCCTTTGGTTTGACTTATTAACCTAAATATGCTTTCAGCGCATTGCTGTATCGCGCCTTTTGAAGTCTCTTGATTGCTCGCTCTTTAATCTGACGAATACGCTCTTTGGTAAGATCGTATTTTTGACCGATTTGTTCGATGGTAACACCATTTTCTCCATCCAATCCGAAATAAGCGTTTACGATTTCGGCTTCACGCGGACTCAATGATTTCAAAACACGGCGAATTTCAGCGCGCAATGAATCTTTCATTACGTCGTCGTCTGTGTCATCACCGCCTTCCAATAGATCACCCATTGCTACATCTTCTGCTTCATGCACGGGCGCATCCAAAGAAGTGTGACGCGTATTACTTTGGAAAATATTGTTGATTTCCGTTTCGCTCATTTCCAAAATATCGGCAAGCTCTTCGGTTGATGGCTCTCTTTCGTGCTCTTGTTCAAAAGCCATATAG
>JBEDAP010000256.1:0-3914 GCA_041177705.1 Bacteroidota bacterium | reverse complement strand
CAGTTTGGTGAAAACATTTTAATCATACCCACACAGGTAGAAGTGAAATTAGAAACAGAACAACAACAATAGCAAATCATGCTAAAAGATAAAATAAATCAATTGGCAACTTCGTATGCAGGTCAGTTTCGCAGCATAAGAAGACATTTGCACCAGCATCCTGAGTTAAGTTATAAGGAGTACAACACTTCTGCATTTGTTCAGGAACAGTTGAAAAAAATGAACATTCCATTTGAAGTGATGGCTGAAACTGGCGTGGTGGGTATTATCAAGGGTAAACCCTCTGATCGTGTAGTAGCCTTGCGGGCTGATATGGATGCATTGCCTATACAGGAAGAGAATGAAGTGGAATACAAATCAACCATAGCAGGTGTGATGCATGCATGCGGCCACGATGTACATACATCGGTATTATTGGGTGCAGCAAAAATCCTGAATGAATTAAAAGACGAATGGCAAGGGACGGTGAAGTTGGTATTTCAACCCGGAGAAGAAAAAAATCCTGGAGGTGCAAGTTTGATGATACGCGATGGTGTGTTGAAAAATCCCGCACCCAAACATATCATAGGATTGCATGTTCACCCCTATTTAGAAACAGGGAAACTGAGCTTTTCACCGGGTAAAGTGATGGCAAGCGCAGATGAGATTTATATTACGATCAAAAGCAAAGGCGGACATGCCGCCAAGCCTCATCAAACGGCAGATACCATCTTGACGGCTTCTCAATTGGTAGTTGACTTACAGCAAGTGGTAAGCAGAAACAGCAATCCGTTTGAGCCTTCGGTGTTATCGATTTGTTCTATACAAGGAGGATTCACTACGAATGTAATTCCGTCGGAAGTAAAATTGATGGGCACCTTCCGGGCCATGGATGAGAATTGGAGAAGAGAGGCGCATCAAAGAATACAAGCTATTGTAGATGGAACTGCTTTGGCAACTGGTGCAACTATTGAATTGAAAATCGACTTGGGCTATCCGGCAGTCATCAATGATCTCGAACTAACGACCCATGCACGCAAGTTGGCAGAAGATCTCTTGGGAAATGTTCAAGTGGAAGACATGGAAAAAAGTATGGGTGCAGAAGATTTTGGATATTATGGTCAGCATATACCCGGATGTTTCTTCCGTTTAGGAACACGCAACGAGCAAAGAGGACTTGTATCTGGAGTTCATACTCCAACGTTTGATATTGACGAGGACGCCATTGAAGTTGGCATGAGGACCATGGCTTATTTGGGAGCCAAATCTTAAAACGATTGTATGCAAAAAAAACTACGAAGAGAACAAGCGCTTGAATATCACGCCAAAGGTAGGCCCGGGAAAATTGAGGTTATACCAACCAAAGAAGCCAAAACCCAACGTGATTTGTCGTTGGCGTATTCACCCGGTGTTGCAGAACCTTGTAAAGAAATTCACGAGAATCCTGAAAATGTATACAAGTATACGGCCAAAGGAAATCTGGTGGCAGTAATCAGCAATGGAACAGCAGTTTTGGGATTGGGCGATATTGGTCCTGAAGCTGGAAAGCCAGTGATGGAAGGAAAAGGGGTATTATTTAAAATATTTGCCGATATCGATGTGTTTGATATTGAGATCAACGAAAAGGATCCGGTAAAATTTGTTGAAATTGTAAAAGCGTTGGAACCCACATTTGGTGGCGTGAATCTAGAGGATATTAAAGCTCCGGAATGTTTTTACATCGAAGAGCAACTGAAAAAAACAATGAGCATTCCCATCATGCACGATGATCAGCATGGGACTGCCATCATCAGTGCAGCTGCTTTGTTGAATGCATTGGAATTGCAAGAGAAAAAGATTGAGGATATCATCATCCTTGTAAACGGAGCAGGAGCTGCTGCCATGGCCTGCATTGAGCTTTACGAAGCTTTGGGAGCCAAGAGGGAACATGTATGGATGTTTGATTCCAAAGGGTTGATTCACAACAAGAGAACCGATTTAGACGACCGTAAAAAACGATTTGCAGTCGACAAGAAAGAAATCTCACTGGAAGAAGCATTTAAAAATGCAGATGTATTTATTGGATTGAGTAAAGGAAATGTAGTGAGCAAGGAAATGGTGAAGTCGATGGCACCGAGACCCATTGTATTTGCAATGGCCAATCCGGATCCTGAAATCACATGGGATGAAGCTACGTCTGTACGTGAGGATATTATCATGGCTACCGGTCGTTCGGATTATCCGAATCAGGTGAACAATGTATTGGGGTTCCCATATATATTCAGAGGCGCCTTAGATGTTAGAGCAACATCGATCAATGAAGCGATGAAATTAGCAGCGGTTAAAGCGTTGGCCGAATTGGCCAAAACTCCAGTTCCGGATATTGTGAATATGGCGTATAACGATGCCAGTATTGCGTTTGGCCCCACGTATATCATTCCGAAACCGTTAGATCCACGATTGATCACAACCGTTTCCCCTGCTGTTGCAAAAGCTGCCATGGAAAGTGGTGTTGCTAAAAAACCGATCACCAATTGGGCAGCTTATGAAATTGAGCTGAACAAACGATTGGGAATTGATAACCAATTGGTGAGGGCATTGGGAAGTAAAGCCAGAAAAGATCCAAAGCGTGTAGTATTTGCGGATGCAGAAAATTCGAAAGTATTGAAAGCAGCACAGATTGCGTTGGATGAAGGAATTGCGAAACCTATTTTGCTTGGCAACCAGGAAGTGATTCAATCTATTGCTGACGAGAACAATATTTTCATAGATGGCATGGACATCATCAATCCCAAAAGTGCTCAGACGGAGGAACAGCGAAAAAAATATGCAGAACTGTTTTTCAAAAAACGTCAGCGTCGAGGCGTTAATAAATACGAAGCCAACAAGCTGATGAAGGATAGAAACTATTATGGCTGTATGATGGTGGAAATGGGCGATGCGGATGCAATGATTTCTGGCTTGAGTAGAAATTATCCGGATACCATTCGTCCGGCTATACAAATCATAGGCACGGAAGAAGGCGTGAGCAAAATTGCCGGTATGTATATCATGCTGACTAAAAAAGGTCCTTTGTTTTTGGCAGATACAACGGTAAACTTTAATCCAACTGCAGAAGAGTTAGCGGATATCACTTTATTGGTTGCTAAAGAGGTAAGAACATTTGGAATAACTCCGCGCATTGCCATGTTGAGTTACTCCAATTTTGGCAGCAGTGATACACCAGAAGCGATTACGGTAAGAAATGCCAGAGCGATTGTAAAGCAACGCAACCCATCGCTGGTAGTTGAAGGTGAAGTTCAAGGTATAGTCGCTTTCAACAAAGAAATCATGCGTGAGAACTATCCTTTTTCCGAGTTGGTTGAAAACGGTGATGTAAACACTTTGATATTCCCGAATTTGAGTGCTGGAAACATTGCTTATAACTTGTTGCAGGAAGTTGGTGAAGCAGATGCCATTGGTCCTGTTTTATTGGGCTTGAAAAAACCCGTGCATGTTCTTCAGTTGGGATCTTCAATACGCAGTATCTTGAACATGGTGATGATTGCTGTAATTGATGCGCAGTACAAAATGAAAAAGTAATTTTCAAATGAACATCTTTACCCGATTTGGTGAATTTATCTTGATGCTCAAAGGCATGTTTACCAAGCCTGAGCAATGGAAGATGTATTGGAAAGAGCTGATGCATCAGTGTGTGGAACTTGGAATTGGCTCATTGGGCATTGTATCCATCATCTCTGTGTTTACAGGTGGCGTATCGGCAGTTCAGACAGCCTATCAATTTGTGAGTCCCATTTTACCTCGATCGCTCATTGCCCAGATTGTGCGCGACACTGTTATTCTGGAGTTTGCCCCAACGATCACTTCCATTGTATTGGCCGGTGTGGTTGGAAGTAAAATTTCAAGCGAATTGGGTAATATGAGAGTGAGTGAACAGATTGATGCGTTGGAGATGA
>JBEDAP010000255.1:0-5747 GCA_041177705.1 Bacteroidota bacterium | reverse complement strand
ATACATCTCGATGGCCTGATCATTTTTACCGAGAATCTCAGCAAGCAAAGCTCCTCTGAACAAATATTCAGATGAAAGGGCTTGATCATCTTCAAAAAGAGTTCCTGCATTTTTATAATGTCCTAAGGCTTCTTCATTTTTCTTTAATTCAGCATACGCATCGCCTAACAAGCCTTCTGCTTTAGCCGCAATTTGAGTAGAGCCTGAAGGATCAAATTCATTCAATTGATCAATAGCTTTTTGAAACTCCCCTAGATGCAAATGACACTCAGCCGCGTAGAGTCGAGCTATATTCGCTGATTTCGTACCACTGTATTTCGAGATAACTTTCAAAAAACCAACGGTATTGGGGCTACCATTCAAAGCAAGTTGAAATGAATCTTTTCTGAAGTTTTGTTCGGGTACAAAAAGGTCTTCAGAAGCTTTTAATTCCTTGGGCGCCAATATCAAATTGGTATATCCAAAATATCCTCCGAATACTACAACGAGCGCTACTGTTACAGCAATGATTGTTTTGCTATTCTTTTGCCAAAAGCCAAGAGCCTTATCAACTACTTCCTGATCTGCTGTTTCTAAATTTTTATTGTCTGCCATGAAATGTATTTATTGTTAATCTACTATAAAGGGATAATCTTCTTGCTTGTAGACATCTTTGAGTAATTCGTTGTCGTCTGGCCATGGACTTTCCTCAGCAAATTTCACTGATTCTTCTACCACTGCCTTTACTCTTTCGTTGATGGCTTCAATGACTGATTCTGCAACTTTGAATTCTTTGATCAATTTCAGTTTAGAAATCTCAATAGGATCTTTCTCCTTGTATTCTTCAACTTCTTCCTTGGATCTGTATTTCTGAGGATCACTCATGGAGTGCCCTTTGTAACGGTAGGTCTTCATCTCCAGTAAAGTTGGTCCACCTCCCTCTCTTGCACGCTTTACAGCACGAGCTACCGCTTCGTGAACAGCCTCTGGATCCATTCCATCAACCATATCACCTGGCATATCATACGCGTCTGCCAACTTATAAATATCTACAACATTCGAAGTACGGGATACCGATGTTCCCATCGCATAGTTGTTATTCTCACAAATGAAAACAACTGGCAGCTTCCAGAGCATGGCGAGGTTGAAGGTTTCATGAAGCATTCCCTGACGGGCAGCACCATCTCCAAAAAAAGTGAGACTTACATTGTCAGTTCCTTTGTATTGCTCAGCAAATGCAAGACCTGCACCAGTTCCGATTTGAGCACCTACAATGCCATGTCCACCGAAAAAGTATTTATCTACACTGAAAAAGTGCATGCTTCCACCTTTTCCCTTAGAACAACCTGTTGCTTTTCCATACAATTCCGCCATACATTCATTAGCAGTCATTCCTTTGGCTAGAGCCAATCCATGATCACGGTAAGCAGTGATAAAAGGATCTTCCTGACGCGTAGCGGTCATGCAACCGGCTGCCAAGGCCTCCTGACCGATATATAGATGGCAAAATCCTCTAATTTTCTGCATTCCATAAAGCTGTCCGGCCTTCTCTTCGAATTTTCTCAAAAGAAGCATCAATTCGTACCAGTACAGATAGGTTTCTTTCGTGAATTTAGTCGTACCCATGTTGGATTTCTTTCTTTGAAAAAGATTTGCAAATATAGTGCGAAAATGACAAAATCGGCTTTGAAATTGAGAGGGTTGAGAATTTTAAACACTTGCTTAATTTCGCTTATAACCTGCTTTGTACACGCTGTCACATATCGAATTAACCCAGTTCCGGAACTACCATTCGGCCAGCTTCGATTTTGACAGTCGCGTTGTTGCCATTTGTGGTAAAAATGGGGTTGGGAAAACCAACCTTTTGGATGCCGTTTACTACCTCTGTTTCACCAAAAGTTATTTTGGAAAATCTGACCTCATTTCTGTAGAAATGGGGTCTCAGGGTTTTAATATTACGGGGGATTTTTTCAAGAAAAATCAAACACATCGCGTATCTCTAATACTTCGCGAGAATAAGAAAAAAGAACTTTGGGTTGATGGTGAATCCATAACTCCTTTCTCTCAACATATCGGTTATTTCCCTTCTGTTTGCATAGCACCGGATGATGTTTCACTGATCAATGGGGCCAGTGAAGAAAGACGACGCATGATGGATACGGTTCTATCGCAAACCGACAACCTATACTTGAGTGAACTGATTCGTTACAATCGATGCTTAGCCGAACGAAATAAATACTTAAAGAACATTGACGGTTCGAGCTGGGATGAACTTTTGCTGGATAGTTTGGATGATCAAATGATACCTGCCGGAATGGTCATTCAAAAAAAACGTCAGGAATTCCTGGAGACGTTTACTCCGTTTATATTAAAAAACTTCTCTTTCATCTCAGGAAATTCAGAACAGCCTCAAATCGAATACACTCCATCGCTTCCCTTGGATTCATTTGCACAGGTTTTCAAGCAAAATCGAAAGCGGGATGTTCTATTGCAGCGTACGACATCCGGTATCCACAAAGATGATTTTGAAATTCTGTACCATGGAAATCCGTTTAAATCGATGGCGTCGCAGGGACAAACCAAAAGTTTATTATTTGCTCTGAAACTGGCGGAATATGAATTTATGGAATCCTATTTTGGCTTTTCACCTCTTTTGCTACTAGATGATATTTTTGAAAAATTGGATGAGAATAGATTGGAAAAATTAATTCAATGGGTATGCATCGAAAACAAGGGACAGGTCTTTTTAACGGATAGTCATCAAGATCGAGTTACTCAGCTACTGAATCGAAATTCCGTACCTTTCCAACTGGTAAATCCTTAACATGTCTGATGCTATTTCATTGGGTGATGCGTTGAAACAGTTTTTGAGTAAATCAAAAATGAAATACGGTATTCAATCCATGCAAATCAAAGACCTGTGGGAAGAAATTATGGGTACCACGATTGCGAAATACACGGATAAAATAGAGCTGCGAAATGAAACTTTGTTTATTCATACTTCTGTTGCTCCCTTAAAAAATGAATTGGTTTTTTTAAAAGAAAAGATCATTGAACGAGTCAATGAAAAAATGGGAGCACATACTGTAAAAGAAGTAGTAATTGTTTGATTTAGAACGTAAATCGAACTCCCAAACCTCCCCAGCCCTCAAATCCAGAACCGTCGCCAAATTCAAACGAAGGTTGCCAATCCAGGGAAATATTCAAGGGTGCATTTTTTACTTTATAATCTAAACCCAGAACACCATCAATGCCTACTAAGGTACTACCCTCGTAATATTTGGTATTGTAAAAACCCAAATGAGCCCCACCTCCATAATACCATCTCAATCCATCAACCCCCATCTCATTGTGAACTTCATACAGCAAAGTGGCACGAAATCCTTTATTCCAAAATGCAGCCAATCCCTCAAGATAATTTGAGCCTCCAATACCTTTTTTCAATGAAATAGAACCTGGATACATTTTCACACCAATCGCTGTGGTGTAATAATCTGAATTATCCTGAGCTTTTGATTCCAATTGGATTAGAGCTGCTGCAACTAAAAAGAGGATGTATTTTTTCATAGATGCAAGTAAAGTCTAGAATACATGATTACAAAATTTAACGGACTAAAAAAATCCTAAAATTACTATCCGGCAAATTGAATATAACTCTTTAAATCTTCGATTGTGCTTTTTTGATCCATAATGGTTTCTTTTACCACATCGATGATACTGATTACACCCACATACTCTTCTGCTTCAAATACAGGTAAATAACGAATATTGTGATTCGACATTATTTCCATGCATTCTTCCAGTGTTGTATTGAGCGCTACTTTAGGTAAATATTCCGACATGATCTCACCCACTGTTAACTCAATAGAAGATTTACCGTGTAAAACAACTTTTCGGGCATAATCTCGCTCTGTGATCAATCCCATATACATGCCACCCTCGCTCATCACGACTGCTGATCCAATGTTTTTTTCAGCCATGAGCTTTAAAGCATCAATTACAGGTGCATTGGAACCAATCGAAACATTATTTAAGCCTTTTCGTTTGAAAATGTCAGAAACCTTTTTCATACATCAGAATTTTCATTCTGAATTTAAGAAAAAAAAAGATTTATTCAATGGCTTTTGCAATTTGCTTTTTGCCGTATTTATCTAAAATCACACCTGCTTTGATCTTGTACAAGGTAGGATTCGTTCTTGCTGCTGTTTTTATAGCAACCAAATCTCCTTTCATGATTGGAATATTGATTTGCGCTTTGGCAAAAAGTGTGGTTAAATTATCTGCATCAGAAGTGACTGCGATAATAGGCATCTGGCTTCCCTTAGATTGTATCAAAGATTTAAAGTCTTCAATCCAATCACCGGCATCTCCCTCCATTGTTTTGGCAAATAGAATATATCGTTCCTGGGGGTCACTTAAAATGGCTTGAGTGGTATCTGCTCCTGTAGACGACAGAATAACAAAATCTTTAATGGGAGGCTTGGCATTACCCTCCCTTACCACTTTGTCGTATCGTTTTACAAATTGGTATAGGCTATCGTTGAAGTCAGCTGGAAAATGTTCAGCGTCAAACTCAACTTCTGCGCCATTTTTGGTATAAACGAAATTGATAACAGTGCTATCCGGAATAGCTCCTGCTGGGATTTTCATATTCTCTGGAATGGAAACACCTTTTTTATACGGCAAACAATCTATGATAGGCAAATAAGCTAAAACATAGAATTGAATGCCGAAGGAAAAAACAGTTGATAAAATCAAAATCAATCTCGAAACTCTGTCTTTGAATAAAGGTTGAATCATATCCTTTTTCCATAGCAAAATTGATGAGAGCGCAAGCAATAGGAGATCCTTGTAAAAGGATTGATTAGCAGTAAGTTTAATGCAATCGCCAAAGCATCCACATTCTTTTATTTTACCTGATAATACTGCATAGCCTGTTAAAAAAGTAAAGAAAACTATTAATAGAAAAAGAAGCCAACTAAACAATCGTATCTGCCATCCCACTAACAAAGCTATACCTGCAATTATTTCAAAGCCAATCATGCATATAGACAGTACGAGTGTATAGTCATTCAAAAAATGCAATCCCCATATTTCAAAAAACTCTTGCATTTTATAACTCAGGCCCATGGGGTCGTTGGCCTTAATCAGTCCGCTGAAAATAAAGAGAACACCAACGAAAAAACGAATCAATTGTATGATCACTTTCATATGCTATTTTTTAAGCTGTATGCCCTGGTTTACCCTCTTCAATTAAAATAAGTCCGAATAAAGCGTAATTGATGATATCGATCAAGTTGGCATCAATGCCTTCGCTTATCAACGTTTTTCCATCATTGGCTAAAATCTGCTTTATTCTGCTAAGTTTGGTAATCGTTAAATCAACAAAACTTTCCTGACTCATCTCCCTCCAGGCTTCACCATAGTCGTGATTTTTTTCCAACATCGTTGAACGTGCAATTCCAGCATGTTTGTCGTATAAATCTGCTGCAATTTCTTCCTTCAAGTCATCGACCTCCGCGTTACCCAATTCCAATTGTATGAGACCAATTACGCCATAGTTAACGATTCCCATGAATTCAGATTTGATTCCATCAGAAACCAATTGAGTTTTCTTCTCTTGAATCGTTCTGATTCTCATGGCTTTGATGAATATTTGGTCGGCAATGGATATGATTCTCAGGCATCTCCATGACGTCCCATAATCCTTTGTTTTTTTATTGAAAATATCTTTACACGATTTTAGAACGATATCGTATTGGTTATTG
>JBEDAP010000254.1:0-3775 GCA_041177705.1 Bacteroidota bacterium | reverse complement strand
AACTATCTACTGAGAAAATGGGAATTATTCTAGGAGATCATGTGCGAACAGCAGTCAACACGAGCTTCAACAGTGGAACAGTAGTAGGAGCTTTTGCCAATGTTTTTGAATTAAAGGGACTTTCTCCAAAGTACATTCCTTCTTTTTCATGGGGAGGTGAAAAACAATCACCCAAATATCAGCTTGATAAACTTATAGAAGATGCTGGTAGATGGATGAAGTTAAAAAACGTGTCTTTACAAGAAGAAGAGAAACAAATGATTATAAAATTTTATCATCAATACATTCAATCATGAGAAAACAAATTGCAGCCGCGAATTGGAAGATGAACAATACACTCCAGGAAGGAACAGTTTTGCTAGAAAACATTTTAAAGGCCAATCTTGCTTTAGAAAAGAATCAACAAGTTCTATTTGCTGTTCCGTTTCCTTATTTGACTTCACTGAAAGAAAAATTGAAAGGACATAATTCATACGATCTTGCAGCACAGAATTGTTATCATAAAACTTCTGGCGCCTATACCGGAGAAGTATCAGTTCCTATGCTCAAATCCATCGGGATTACCTATTGTGTAATTGGGCATAGTGAGAGGAGAGAGTACTTTTCGGAAACTTCTGCTCAGCTGGCAGAAAAAATCAATCTGTGTCTTGCTCATCATCTTACACCCGTTTTTTGCTGTGGTGAACCCCTTTCGATTCGAGAAGCAGGCTCTCAAAATGAATACGTTGCCCAACAGCTTCAGGAGGCCTTGTACCATTTGACTGAGGATTCTATTCAAAAAGTTGTAATCGCCTACGAGCCTATTTGGGCTATTGGTACGGGTAAGACGGCTAGTTCAGAACAAGCACAAGAAATGCATGCTCATATCCGTAATGAATTGGCAAAAAGATTTGGAAGCTCTGTTTCAGATCAGGTTTCTATTTTATATGGAGGTAGTGTAAAAGGAGCTAATTCAAAAGAATTATTCTCTCAACCCGATGTAGATGGTGGTTTGGTAGGAGGCGCTTCGTTGATAGCAGAGGAGTTCGTTCAGATCATTCAAGCTTTGAAAAAGTAAAACTAGGATTTCAACTTCTCAACCAAGTCTATGTATTCTTTCATAGCGGCTTCTGAAGTTTTACCTTTTAAGCTTGCCCATGCCTCGTATTTAGCCTTCGCTACAAAATCAAAAGGATTTTCCGGTGGATTGTTGGGATTGTCACCCTCTGTAGCTTGTTTAAACAATGAATAAAGCAATAACAACGTATCGTTACTGGGTCTTTCCCTTAAGCTTTCAGCGTCTTTTATTGCTTGTTCAAATTGAGATTTTAGGTTCAGTTCCATACCGTATTGAGACGAAAATACATGATTTAGAGGATTTTAAAATGATTAACTTTGCACATCTAAAATTCGAGTGCATTGGTTGAACAGAAGCAGGCTTACATGAAACACATTAGAAATTTTTGCATAATCGCACATATTGACCATGGTAAATCTACCTTAGCCGATCGTTTGTTACAAACAACAAATACAATCAGTGAAAGAGAAATGATGGATCAGGTCTTGGATGACATGGATTTGGAAAGAGAAAAAGGAATTACCATCAAGAGCCATGCGATCCAAATCAATTACAACCATCCTAACGGAGAAAAATATGTCTTAAATCTTATCGATACTCCGGGTCATGTGGACTTTAGCTACGAAGTAAGTAGAGCCTTAGCCGCATGTGAAGGAGCTTTGCTATTGGTTGATGCTACCCAAGGTATACAAGCCCAAACCATTTCAAATCTTTATCTGGCGTTGGAAAATGATCTTGAGATCATTCCTGTCATCAACAAGATTGACATGGATGGAGCCATGATTGAGGAGGTCAAAGATCAAATTATTGACCTTATTGGTTGTAAATCCGAAGATATTTTACTGGCCAGTGGTAGAACTGGATTGGGAGTAGATGCCATTTTAGAAGCAATTGTGAAGCGTATTCCATCGCCCAAAGGAAATCCTGAGGCACCCCTGCAAGCCCTGGTTTTTGATAGTGTATTCAACTCCTTCAGAGGAATCATTGTTTATTACCGGATTTTGAATGGAAGCATCAAAAAAGGAGACAAAATCAAATTTGTTTCTACCGATATGGAATACGGAGCCGATGAAGTGGGCATTTTGAAATTAACCATGCAGGAACAAAAAGAAGTGAGTTGTGGTGATGTGGGCTATCTAATTACCGGTATCAAGAATGCAAAAGAAGTTAAGGTAGGAGATACCATCATACAGTCAAACAATCCAGCTGAAGCCATCAAAGGTTTCGAAGAAGTAAAACCCATGGTTTTTGCAGGAATATTTCCTGTTAATACCGATGAATTCGAAGAACTGAGAGATTGCATGGACAAGCTCCAGTTAAACGATGCTTCTCTTACCTATGAATTGGAAACTTCCCAGGCTTTGGGCTTTGGTTTTCGTTGTGGTTTTCTTGGATTGTTACACATGGAAATTATCCAGGAGCGATTGGAGAGAGAATTTAATCAAACTGTAATTACGACGGTTCCCAACGTAAGCTTTGTAGCATTTGGTACCAAGGGCCAAAAAATTCAGGTCAACAACCCCACTGAAATGCCTGAACCTACTCAAATGGATCACATTGAAGAACCATTTATCAAAGCACAGATTATCACCAAGCCCGATTATATTGGTAATATCATGACCCTGTGTTTAGGCAAACGTGGTATTTTGATCAACCAAAGCTATTTGACTCAAACCAGGGTGGAACTCATTTTTGAAATGCCCTTAACAGAAATCGTATTTGACTTTTACGATAAACTGAAGAGTCAGACTCGAGGATATGCTTCGTTTGATTATCATCCAATCGGATACAGAGAAAGCGATATCGTTAAAATGGATATTCTTTTGAATGGGGATAAAGTCGATGCCTTGTCTGCTTTGATTCACAGAAGTCGTGCACAGGATTTTGGAAGGAAACTTTGCGAAAAACTGAAGGAACTACTTCCTCGTCAACAGTTTCAAATTGCCATTCAGGCAGCTATTGGTGCGAAAGTAGTAGCTAGAGAGAATATATCTGCTATGCGCAAAGACGTAACTGCAAAATGTTATGGAGGTGATATCAGCAGAAAGCGTAAGCTCTTGGAAAAGCAGAAAGAAGGTAAAAAGCGTATGAGGCAAATTGGAAATGTAGAGGTTCCTCAGGAAGCTTTCTTAGCTGTATTGAAACTCGACGATTAACCGCCCTTCTTTACAGGAATTTTTTTCTCAGTAGAAGGTTTTTCTACAGGAGCCTGTCCGTCCTCCAGTTTAAACGTAAATAACTTCTCGATGTGGCTCCATTTGCCATTTTCCCATCTAAACGCTTCGTAATCGCCATCGGGAATATAGGTAAACCGTTTTAAGGGCTCGTTGGTTTCAGAAATCAGGTGATCATACACAATCAAGTCCATTTCCTCATCGTATAAAATCCTTCCATTTCCATTTTTCTTGTATTCAATCCAAAATCGGGATTGATTTTTTTTCTTGACTGTATCTTGTTGAAAGCTAAAAAAATCACCTCCGAATATAGGCATTCCTTTGTTGTCAAAATGTAAAACTTCAATACGTTTTTTGGTGCTGCGTATGCTATGTTCGTCGTACCCTAATAAGGTATAATACTTTTTATTGGCGAATTCCTTTTGGATGATTTTATAATAAATAGAACCAATCCACCATTCGTGGTTGGTTACCGTATCTGCTTGCTGATTAATCACAAGGGTTCGATCGATGAGCGGAAAAAGCTTGAGACTTCCATCTTGGG
>JBEDAP010000253.1:0-3127 GCA_041177705.1 Bacteroidota bacterium | reverse complement strand
AATGCTTGAGTAGAACTCCGGATGTGCGGGTGTCTTCAGCTAAGATCAGATCCACCTGATTGAGAATGTCCACTGCCCGGAAGGTCATGTCGGCTAAATTGCCAATGGGCGTTGGAACAATATAGAGCATGCAAGGAGGTTGAAGTTAAGTTCAAACGATGCTGATCTCAAAGCTTTCCATCACTGGATTGGCCAGTAATTTAGAGGCAGCTTCTTGAGCAACTGATTTTGCTGCTTCTTCCGAAGCCGCGTCGATTTGGAGGGTAATTCTTTTGCCAATGCGAACGTCTTGTACTGACTTCAGACCCAAATTATGCAACCCACCTAAAACAGCTTTTCCTTGAGGGTCTAGAAGGTCTTTCAGAGGCATTACATGGATGGCAACAGTATAGGTCATTTCAATTTATTTTTAAAAAGCAAAGATACTAGAATATAGAGAAGGAAAATAACAGGAACAGATAACCATCCCAGTAGGATGATTGACAAAATAGATAGCCCAATCAAGCTATAGCGTTCTTTGTTTTCCTTGAAACCATAACTGCTGAACTTGAGATTCACGAGCGCTAATTTTGAAATCATCAACCAAGGCACTGCAACACATATGCTGTACAATACCCACTTGTTTAATACGAGTGGTTGAATGTTAAATGGATTGTAGAGCAACAACAAGGGGAGGGAAGCCACGAACAATCCTGCTGCGGGAGTTGGCAATCCCTGAAAATGATTTCTTTTTTCGGTGTCCAAATTGAATCGGGCCAATCTCCATGCCGATGCTGCTGGAAAAAGAATTGCAGGAAGCAACATGTAAAAAGATGTTTCCAGTCCGTCTGGCTCTTGCGCATAGCTGATTCTCAGCAGTTGAAAAAGAATGAGTCCAGGTGCTACACCAAAACTCACAACATCGGCAAGTGAATCCAGTTGCTTGCCCATTTCAGAATCTGTTTTGAGAAGACGTGCTAAAAAGCCATCAAAAAAATCTACTACAGCAGCGGCACCTAGAAATAGCGAAGCCCACCAAATGCGTTCGGGTAAATAAATTTTCCATTCCATTCCTTGTTGGTTTAGGATGGTCTCACCTGTCTGAAGTATCAGGATGATGGCGATGAATCCAAAACAAAGATTCAGGAGTGTAAATAAATTGGGGATCTGTTTCATTTTTTCATCAGCTGTTCGATCTCTTCGGCTTTGATCGGAATATTTTTCATCAGATCAACATTTCCGGATCGAGTTATCCAAATGTTATTTTCAATGCGCACACCTGTTTGTTCTTCTTCGATGTAAATACCGGGTTCAACTGTGAAAACCATTCCTGGTTGAATGGGAGAAGTTTTGGTACCTAAATCGTGAACATCAATGCCCAAGTGATGAGAAATGCCGTGATAGAGATATTTGCGGTAGGCTCTGTTTTCAGGGTTTTCATTTTTCACATCGGATTTCTTCAGCAGTCCCAGTTTCAAAAACTGAAGCGTGGCTTCATCGCCTACCATGTCGTGGTATTTCACGATGGTCATACCTGGCTTGAGTAAACTCTTGGCATAATCGTGAATATGCAGACATGCATTGTAGATGTTTTTTTGGCGCCTGGTGAATTTGCCATTCACGGGGACGGTCCGCGTAAGATCTGCGCAGTATCCACCGTATTCTGCGCCAAAATCCATCAATACCAATTCCCCGTCTTTGCATTCCTGGTTATTGGCAACATAGTGGAGTGTTCTAGCTCGATCGCCCGAAGCAATGATGGAGCCGTAAGCAGGACCGGCAGATCCGTTCATCATAAACTCGTGGTAGATTTCTGCTTCGATTTGATTTTCCCAAACTCCCGGTTTGATGAATTTCAATAACCTTCTAAATGTTTTATCGGTGATGTCAATGGCTTTTTCAACAACGGCTACTTCCAATTGAGATTTAATGGCACGGAGATCGCGCATAATTCTTGCAGAACGTTTGTAATGATGCAATGGGTACCGGGCTTGCATCTCTTGCGCATAGCGGTAATCCCGAACGGCAAGCAAATTGGCTTTACGGTCGTGTTCGTTTGTATTTAGGTAGATGGTATCTGCTAAGTGGATCATGGGTTGAAGAAGTCCATCTAAGCTATCTAACCAAACAATGGTTTTGATACCGCTCAATGCCGTTGCTTCATCAGCCCGATGTCTTTTGCCATCCCATTTTTCTTTGAGTTCGTTGGGTCTTACCAATACTAAAAACTCACGGTATTTTTTATCTGGATTGTCGGGAAATAATACCACCATGGTATCTTCTTGACGGATACCGGTGAGCCAGTACAAATCTGAATTTTGTTTGAATGGATAGAGTGCGTCGCCGTTGGAAGGAACTTCATCGTTGCTATTGAAAATAGCGATGCTGTTTTTTTCCATTTGGGCAACAAAACGCTTTCTGTTTTCAACGAATATTTTTGAATGTACGTTCTGTGAATGCATGTGAATATTAGAAATTGGGTGAGGGTATAAAAGTACTGAATTATTGGCACCCTCTTTATCCCAAAGCGCCTTCATCTGCAAAACTGTAGTATCCTTCCGTGCTAACGATGATGTGATCCAAGACCTGAATATCGAAATAGCGCGCTGCATGTTTTATTTTATGGGTGAGCTCTTCATCTGCACGGGAAGGTTTAAGATTTCCGGAAGGGTGGTTGTGGCAGAGGATGATACTAACCGCATCTTCTTCCAATGCTTTTTTTAGAATGATTCGCGGATCGGCAACGGTGCCGGTCATGCCACCCGAGCTGATGATTTCAAAATGTTTGATGCGGTTAGCGCGATTTAAAAACAGCACAGCAAAAACTTCGTGGGGAAGATCCATGAATTTGGCTTGAAGAAATTTGGCAACAGCGTAACTGCCCGTAACCGTTTCTGAGTTGAGGTGTTCGGCTGCTTGACGTCTTCTACCTAGTTCTAGCGCAGCATGAATGATCACTGCTTTTGAAATACCAATGCCTTTGGTTTTCATCAGTTCCTTCAATGATAGCCTGGAAAGCTCCGCCAATTTGTTTTTAGACCTTTTCATCAGCTCGTGCGCCAATTGTAAAGCCGATTTCTCCCTGGTACCGCTTTGTATGAGAATTGCCAGCAATTCCGCATCGCCCAGCGCATCAAGTCCTTTGTTT
>JBEDAP010000252.1:0-6550 GCA_041177705.1 Bacteroidota bacterium | reverse complement strand
AAATTACATTGGCAACAGCATTTGATCCTGCGATAGGAACGGCAACCAGTCAATTGAGCCAATTGAAGCCAGAATTAAACGCAGGACTTTGGTTGTATTCTTCAAGCTATTTCGTGGGACTTTCTGCGCAACAAATTATACCTGTTCGGATTCAATTGGTTGATAGCGGTTCTTACAAGTCTACGCTTGTTCCACATCTTTTTGCAACTGCAGGTTATCGATTCTTGGTGGGACAGGACATTTCCTTGCTTCCTTCGTTTATGGTTCGTTACATTGCTTCAACTCCTATTGCGCTTGATTTGAATATAAAGGCTCAGTATAGAGATTTGATGTGGACCGGCATTAACTATCGCAATGGAGATGGATTCGCAGCCATGATAGGAATGAATATTGCTCAAACTTTCAATGTGAGTTATTCCTATGACCTGAACCGAGGAAAATATCTTTTGAGTACAATGAACCGAGGAACCCATGAAATTGTTCTAGGATTTACATTGGGTAATTCATACGGGGATTTGTGCCCAAGGAACATCTGGTGATTTTATATATTTTGATTAATTTTAGAATCTATGAACGTGAAATTACAAACTGGACTGAGTGCGCTCTTGATCTTATTTACTCTTTCTTGCAGCAAGAGTGGATCTAGTGGGGGCGGAACACCACCACCTCCTCCACCTCCTCCAGAAGTAGAGGAAAATATTGTCTTTTCGCTTGACCCGGATCCGGGTTCCACAACAGCAACTGCTCAATCAGGCACCTATACCTTCAAAGTGAATATTACATCAAAATTACCTAGCAGTGGTGTAAATATTGACATTACGACTACACAAGAAAGCAATGGGTCTGTATTAGAAACTAAGAATATAAAGTCCACAGTTGCAAACAACGATGTATCAACTGGAACTTTGGCTTCTGGTGTAGTTTATAAAGTGAATGTGAAAGTGTCTAGTCAAAAGACTTCTACAAACTCTTCAACCAAAGAATTTAAAGTAGCTAGGAAATAAAAAATCCCCTCTTTGGAGGGGATTTTTTATTACTTCGATTCTGAGGTTTTTTCTTCTATTTTGATGCTCATTTTATCTCCTTTGAAATACTCCTTGTATTTCTCAGATTCTATGATCTTTCCATTTACTTTCAACACTCCATTTTCGTATTCAATAGAAGTGCTTCCAGCTGAAATATGACCATCGTTTTTCAAAGCAGTGATTAATCCACCATTTGGACCTTCAATAACTGTAGTCTGAGATTGAGTAGAATCAGATACAATGGAAATTTGAATATTCTTTTCGGTATGAATTTCTTGTGCAGATGATTTGGACTGATGAACCTGAGCAAGCGTAGGTGCAACAACCAATGAAACGATCGACATCAATTTGATCAAGATGTTCATAGATGGACCAGATGTGTCTTTGAAAGGATCGCCTACGGTGTCACCGGTTACTGAAGCTTTGTGTGGATCTGATTTTTTATAAAACATCTCTCCGTTAATCTCTACACCTTTTTCAAAACTCTTCTTTGCATTATCCCAAGCACCACCGGCATTATTTTGGAACATACCCAAAAGAACACCACTTACAGTAGCACCAGCAAGAAATCCTCCCAATGCTTCAGGGCCCAATACAAATCCAATTATCAAAGGTGAAACAATGGCAAATGCACCTGGCAACATCATTTTTTTGATGGATGCTTCTGTTGAAATGGCCACACATTTGTCGTATTCAGGCTTGCCTTTTCCTTCCATGATTCCGCTGATGGTTCTGAATTGGCGACGAACTTCTTCTACCATTGACATAGCAGCTTCTCCAACCGCACGAATGGCTAATGAAGAAAATATAAATGGAATCATTGCACCCACAAACAAAGAAGCCAAAACATCGGCCTTGTAGATATCAATTCCTTTCATCATGTACCCGTTGTGGTTGACAACACCCACATAAGCAGCGAACAATGCGAGAGCTGTTAACGCGGCTGATGCAATCGCAAATCCTTTACCTGTTGCAGCTGTTGTGTTTCCAACGGCATCCAGTACATCTGTTTTTTCTCTTACCTCTTTGGGCAATTCACTCATTTCGGCAATTCCACCTGCATTATCAGCAATAGGACCAAATGCATCAATAGCTAATTGCATGGCAGTTGTAGCCATCATACCTGCTGCAGCAATCGCAACTCCATATAAGCCAGCACACTCATAAGAACCCCAGATACCACCCGCTAAAACCAAAATAGGAAGTAGGGTAGACTCCATTCCAACAGCCAGACCTCCAATTACGTTGGTAGCATGACCGGTAGAAGATTGCCTAATTATAGAGAGCACTGGACGTTTACCCATGGCGGTATAATACTCTGTAATGATACTCATGAGAGTTCCTACAACAAGTCCAACGATGATAGCACCCATCACACCGTGATTGGTGAATACAAATCCACGCAATGTCATTTCAGCAGGAAGGATATAATAAACCAAACCAACGCAAGCAAGGGCTGTGAGAACGATAGATCCCCAGTTGCCCATATTCAATGCTTTTTGAACCGTATCTGTATTGATTCCAGCTGATTCACTGATCCGGACAAACCAAGTTCCAACAATTGAAAACAATATTCCGACACCAGCAATCAACATTGGAAGTAGGATAGGGGCAAAGCCTCCGAAATTATCTACTGAAATGGTTTCCTGACCGAGTACCATTGTTGCCAATACTGTAGCAACATACGAACCAAATAAGTCTGCTCCCATACCAGCAACATCACCCACATTGTCTCCCACATTGTCTGCAATGGTAGCAGGGTTACGCGGATCGTCTTCTGGAATTCCAGCTTCTACCTTTCCAACTAGGTCAGCCCCCACATCAGCTGCTTTGGTATAAATACCACCACCCACGCGAGCAAAAAGAGCTATGGATTCTGCTCCCAATGAAAATCCGGTAAGAACTTCAATGGTTTTAACCATTTCCTCAGAAGTGGCAGCGCTTCCTGGAGCAAATACTTGTTTAAGTATGATATAAAGACCTCCCAATCCTAAAACTGCTAATCCAGCTACACCCAATCCCATAACTGCACCGCCTGTGAATGATACATTTAGAGCTTTGGAAAGTGATGTTCTTGCTGCATGCGCAGTTCTAACGTTAGCTTTTGTCGCTACTTTCATTCCAATATACCCAGCAAGGGCACTGCTGAAGGCTCCAAATATAAAAGCCAAAGAAATACTCCAGTGTGAATTTGGATTGCTTTGGGACATAAAAGCCAAAAGCAGAGATACAATGATAACGAAGTAAGTGAGTATTTTCCATTCGGCTCTTAAAAAAGCCATAGCGCCTTCTGCTATGTACGTGCTGATTTCCTTCATTCGATCTGAACCAGCTTCTTGACGCGATACCCAATTGAATTTTGCGATGGTGTAAATCAACCCGATTAGTCCCATGACAGGCACGAGGTAAAATAGTTTTTCCATAAACGTATTTAGTTCATTTTAGCCCTGAAAAGCATTTCTTGCTTGGGGGTTGCAAAAGTAGGTCAAAAACCACGAATAATCAAGGAATTATGTCCAGTTTCGAAGCATTTTAAACGCCTTGGAAAGAAACATTATCTGGTCGGTTGCACACATGGCATCTTCCCCAATTTCCTCTTTTGCCAAGTCTCCAGCCAATCCGTGAATACAGGCGCCTAAAATTGCTGATTCAGAGAGACTTAAGCCTTGGGCAGCCAATCCAGCTAATAAACCAGTAAGTACATCCCCACTTCCGGCTTTGCCCATGCCTGAGTTTCCAGTTCCATTGATATAAAATTCTCCGGAAGGGGTAAGGAGAACTGAAAAATGATTTTTTAATAAAATATTGATATTGTGTCGAATACAAATTTCATATAAAGCTTTAATTAAGTAATAATCACTTAACTCGCTCCCTACCAAACGCTCAGCTTCCAGTTGATGTGGTGTTAATAAGCTACCCTTTGGAATCAATGAAAGTAAGTCCTTATTTGAAGAGATAGTATTCAGGGCATCCGCATCCAAGATCAACGGCTTTTGAAATTTAAAGAGAATTTTGAGCCATTCAATCGTTGATTCGGTGTTTCCCAGACCCGGACCGGCAGCAATTGCTGAATAGGATGAAATTTTAAATTGAAATTCTTCCTGAGAGCAAACCAATGCTTCAGGAACTGCGGTGTGTATGAGTGCAAACATGGGCTCTGGCACGATGGCTGTTATTTTCCCTGCTCCGGATCGAATGGCAGCCTGGGTTGATAAAATTGCTGCTCCCATCATCCCTCTGTTTCCTGCGAGGATAGCAGCATGGCCCCTGGTACCTTTGTGGGCGAATTCATCATAATTTCTCAACAAGTCATGGGACAACCTCAAACAGGAATTTCGAATCTCGTCCTGTTGAAACGATCGCAAATCTTGTGGTATTTTATTCGTCCTCATCCAATTCAATTCCATATCCAGAGAAAACTCCGGCTATTCGTTTGGCCTTATAAATACTTCGGTTGTATTTGTTACCTAAAACGATTATAACTGTTGAATCTTGAGGCAATCTACTAAAAACAGTATTGTTCCCATGCCACCAACCGTTATGATATATGATTTTTTTACCAGAAGGCATTTCAATGAGTCTCCATCCCAGGCCATAATTGCGAGTTCCTCTTTTTTCGTGACTGTATCCTTTAAAGGCATTGTCTAACGTCTTTTTGTTAAAAAGTCTTCCTTCGTACAAGGCATAATCCCACTTAAGCATATCTCGAACTGTACTGTAAACATTTTTATCACCATAAACTGCATCCAAAAACATCATAGGTTCTTGGCGATTGTTGAATTTATAGGATTGAAGTACGGTGTTGCTTTTATCCATCGAAAACACAAATGTGTCCGACATGCCCAGAGGTTCAAAAAAGACCTTTTTAAGATAATCAGCATAAGAAAGCTGACTGGCTTTTTCAATGATCAGTGCTAAAAGAACATAATTGGTATTGCAGTAATCGAAATAGCGATTGGATCTGTCAGCTTTCAATTGAGAAGCATGCTGAATCATCATGTTTGCAATTTCCTGATTGGATATATACGACTTGGTATCCCAACCCAATTTTTCAACAAAATGCACATAATTCGGTAGTCCACTTCGATGGTTGAGCAAATCACGTATGGTTATTTGTTCATGGGGAAATCCTGAAATGTATTTAGCAATACTAGAGTCGATATCCAATTTGCCTTCTTCCCATAGTTTCAAGACTGCCATGGCTGTGAAGGTTTTGGACACAGATGCTAAATGAAAGGATGTAGTTGAATCTATAGGGTTCCCTTCAGTTACATGGGCCAATCCAGCATATTTTTCATAAATAATCTTTCCATTACGTCCCACCAGCATAGCCCCATTGAAACGGGTTCGTTTTAGAACTTCTTCGTAAAACTTTTCCGCAGAAGACTGAAGCTTGAGATCAACTTCTGTTAGAACTGGATGACTATCCAATTCTAACATGGTTGGGGTAGCAGTATCTTTTCGGTTGAGGGATAGTTGCTGATCGAAAAACCAAAACAGGACTAAAAAAGAGATAAAGAAGAATACAAAAAGCTTCAGGCTTCTCATCGAATGGGTTAAATTGGAAAGAGGTGAATTAGTTACTAAATTCGCTTAAAATTACGCATAATTCAGCATGACCCAGTCAAGTAAAACAAGTTATCCCAAA
This sequence comes from Bacteroidota bacterium, assembly GCA_041177705.1. Taxonomy (GTDB): domain Bacteria; phylum Bacteroidota; class Bacteroidia; order Chitinophagales; family Chitinophagaceae; genus Pollutibacter. The sequence goes on along the minus strand of JBEDAP010000252.1, from coordinate 877 downwards.
GACAAAATAAAAATTTTGTTTCTGGAAAACATCAGCGATGTTGCCATCCGTGTTTTCAAAGACAAGGGGTATATTGATATTAAAAAACTCTCGGGAGCTCTATCCGAAGAGCAACTTCTTCAAGAAATCAAAAATGTTCACATGCTAGGCATCCGTTCTAAAACCTTGATTACTGAAAAGGTTTTACAACATGCTGAAAAACTACAAGCTATTGGATGTTTTTGTATAGGCACCAATCAAGTAAATCTTGCAGCAGCCCGAAAAAAAGGAGTTGCTGTTTTCAATGCACCCTACAGCAATACCCGTTCCGTGGCAGAATTGGTCATAGGAGCATCTATTATTCTTATTCGTAAAATATTAGATAAAAACAAAGCTGCGCATGAAGGGATTTGGAACAAAGAGGCGAAGGGCAGTTATGAACTTAGAGGAAAAAAATTAGGTATCATCGGTTATGGAAATATAGGCTCTCAAGTAAGTATTTTGGCTGAATCCATGGGGATGAAAGTCATTTATTACGATGTGCAGACGAAACTTCCATTGGGCAATGCTTCTCCTAGAAAATCCCTCAAGGATTTGGTTGCAGAATCGGATATCGTTACGCTTCACATCCCAGAGACCAATCAAACTAAAAATTTAATCAACAAAGCTCTTCTCAAGCATTTCAAAAAAGGCTCTATTCTGATCAATTATGCCAGGGGAGAGGTAGTCGACCTGGATGCCCTCAAAAAAAGCCTGGACGAGGGGCAGCTTTCTGGAGCTGCCATTGATGTCTTTCCGTGGGAACCTGAGAAAAATGGCGACAAATTTGTTTCACCTCTTCAGAACGCATCCAATGTTTTGCTAACTCCACACATAGGGGGTTCTACAGAAGAGGCAC
>JBEDAP010000251.1:0-2664 GCA_041177705.1 Bacteroidota bacterium | reverse complement strand
AATGCTTGAGTAGAACTCCGGATGTGCGGGTGTCTTCAGCTAAGATCAGATCCACCTGATTGAGAATGTCCACTGCCCGGAAGGTCATGTCGGCTAAATTGCCAATGGGCGTTGGAACAATTTGCTGAAGTCTTTGGTGAAAACAGACCTTGCTCTGTTGCACGAGAACTAACAAAAAAATTTGAAGAACAAGTAAGAGGATCCATTCGCGAAGTGCTTGAACATTTCAAAAGCAAGGGCGTTAAAGGAGAAATCGTCATTGTAGTAGGCGGTAAACCCACAGAAAAAAGAAAAGCCAATCCAGAAGAATGATCAACGCAGGGCAACAGGCAATAGCGGAATGGCTGAATCGCAAAAACTGGAAACCCTTCACTTTTCAATCGGAAACCTGGGAGAACATGTCTCAGGGAAAAAGCGGACTGGTGAATGCACCCACCGGATTTGGAAAAACCTATGCGGTATTCATCGGTGCCGTCATTCGATACATCAATGAATATCCCGAGAACTGGCATGCGAAAAATAAAACGGGACTCCGACTGCTTTGGATCAGTCCACTTCGCGCCTTAGCTACCGATATCGGAAGAGCTATGGAAGAGGCGCTGCACGAATTGAATCTTCCCTGGAAAGTTGGAATTCGAAACGGTGATACGGCAAATGCAGAACGACAGAAACAAAAAAATACTGCACCAGAGATTTTAATCATTACACCGGAAAGTTTACATCTACTGATTTCATCTAAAAACCATGCGGCCTATTTTGAAAACGTAGACGTGATCGCAGTTGATGAATGGCATGAATTATTGGGATCCAAAAGAGGTGTACAAACAGAACTGGCCATCAGCAGAATCATTCACTGTGCGAAAGGTAAAATACCACTGGTATGGGGACTTTCAGCCACCATTGGAAATTTGGAGGAAGCGAAAGATGTTTTATTGAGTCCCGTGATTCTAAAAAATTCATCCAAGAATCCAACCTGTATCATTCGTGCTCAAGAAGAAAAAAAGATTGAATTGATTCCGGTATTCCCCGATGAAATTGAAAAGTATCCATGGTCGGGGCACCTTGGCATAAAGCTGGCAGAAAAAGTTATTCCCATTATTGAAAAGTATTCATCCACGTTGATCTTCATCAATACCAGAGGGATGAGTGAAGTCTGGTATCAAACCTTGTTGAATATCAAACCTGAATTGGCTGGTGCCATTGCGCTTCATCACGGGAGCATCGACCGAGAATTGAGGGTATGGGTAGAACAAGCGCTGTACGATGGGAAGCTGAAGGCGGTGGTATGTACGGCCAGTTTGGATTTAGGTGTAGATTTTAGACCGGTTGAATGTGTTATTCAGGTAGGGTCGCCGAAAGGAGTTGCACGTTTTTTACAACGGGCAGGAAGAAGTGGGCATCAACCAGGCAAAACCAGTTGTATTTATTTTCTTCCTACACATTCATTAGAGCTGATAGAAGCTGCTGCACTGAAAGAAGCACTTACAGAAGGAGAAGTAGAATCTCGCGTACCTCATCAATTGTGTTCGGATGTATTGATTCAATACCTCTGCACACTTGCAGCAGGCGATGGATTTGATGCAGATTCCATTTTTGAAGAAATCACTTCTACATTTTGCTACCGAGAACTTACGCAAGAAGAATGGAGCAGCATCATGCATTTTATTTTAACAGGAGGAAACGCCTTGCAACAATACGACGAATACAGGAAGCTTGTTTTTGAAGAGGGAAAATACAAACTGATCAATCGAAGAACAGCCATGCAGCACCGAATGCATATCGGCACCATCGTAAGCGATGCGATGATGAAAGTGAAATGGGTTTCCGGTGGTTATGTTGGAGTGATCGAAGAATGGTTTATTTCGAAACTGCAACCGGGAGATGTGTTTACACTGGCCGGAAGAAAATTAGAATTGGTTTCGATAAAAGAGATGACCGTTTTGGTTCGCAAGAGTTCTTCTTCGAAAACGATTGTTCCCAGTTGGATGGGTGGAAGAATGCCGCTTACCTCCAACCTTGGAACCTTGCTCAGAGCTAAATTATCAGAAGCTGCTGATCCCCAAAAAACAAAAGATGAAATCTTAATTCAATTGAGTCCCTTATTAGAACGACAACGAAGCCTTTCTATAATACCAACCGAAAATGAATTGCTCATTGAGTTGATCGAAACCAAAGACGGACATCATGTATTTGTGCATACGTTTGAAGGCCGATTGGTGAACGAGGCCATGGCAGCCATTGCAGCATGGAGAATAACACAACGTCAATCCATCAGTCTCAGCTTTGCCATGAACGACTACAGTTTTGAATTGCTAAGCGATCAGCCCATTGAATTGGATGAGAAAATCGCCAGAGAAATTTTCTCATCTGAAAATCTTTCTCAGGTCATCCAACAAAGTGTAAATGCAACAGAGATGGCCAAACGGAAGTTCAGGGATGTTTCTGTAATTGGAGGCTTGGTATTTCAAGGGGCTCCCGGTAGAGAGAAAAAAGCCAGACATTTGCAGTCTTCTGCCTCTTTGCTTTTCAACGTATTCATGGAATACGATCCTCAGAATATACTTCTACGCCAGGCTTTTCAGGAGGTGATGACGGATCAAATGGAAGAAGAAAGACTTCGAAACATGTTGAGAAGAATAGCAAAATGCAAAATTCATATTATTC
>JBEDAP010000250.1:0-4398 GCA_041177705.1 Bacteroidota bacterium | reverse complement strand
ATCTTCCAGATGTATATGCTCCTGCTGGTAGGATTCTGTTGCCCGAGGAAATTGCGGCTGCATCTATCTATTGGCTTTCGGATGAATGCGGTCCAATAAGTGGACAAGTAGTCGATTTAGAACAGCACCCATTCATTGGAAGAAATCCGCCCAAGGACAATTCCACCATCCCCAACAAAAGATAATTGAACATGCCTAAACTGGCCGTATTCCCCAAAGCATTCATGCAGGCCTTGTGTAAGGATGGAAGCATGAAACTTTCCGAATGGATTCAATTGGCTGCTGCATTACCAGTTGATGGTTTGGAATGGTACGCGGGATTTTTAGAAATGGAAAATTCCAACAACTGGGATCTCTTCAAACGACAAGTGAATGATTTGGGCAAAGAAATTCCCATGATGTGTTGCTCCCCAGATTTTACGCACCCCGATCCAAAATTTCGGGAAGCCGAAATGGAAAAACAAAGAAGATGGATAGACATGACCTTCGCGCTAGGAGGGAAGTATTGTCGAGTGTTATCCGGACAAAAAAGACCGGAATTAACAGATGATGAAGGGATTCAACTGGCTGCCGAATGTATTCAATCTTGTATCCCCTATGCTGCAGAAAGAGGAATTACCTTGATTATTGAAAATCATTACAAAGATGATTTCTGGATCTATCCAGAGTTTGTCCAAAAGATGGATTTGTTTTGTGCGTTAATCGATAAAATAGATGATCCCAACTTCGGTGTCAACTACGACCCAAGCAATACATACATAGCTGGAGAAGATCCACTTGAGTTACTCAAACGTGTTTCCTCCCGCGTTGTAACCATGCATGCCAGTGATCGGTATTTGAAATACGGTACACTTGAAGATTTACGCAACGAGGAAGGGGGAGCCCAGGGATATGCAAAGCGACTTAGTCACGGTGAAATAGGTAAAGGTCTCAATGATTACGATGCCATATTTACCGAGTTAAAACGAGTTGGATTTGATGGATGGGTCAGTGTAGAGGATGGAGTCGATGGCATGGATCAGCTTGAACGAAGTGTAAATTTTTTACTGAAAAAGATAAGTCAATATTGGACTTGAACTTGCTTTTCTTTTAATTTAAAAACCCCACTGAAAAGCGGGGTTTTTAAATTGATTTTATTTTTTTAGAACTTCAATGTTCTGGGAAGATATTTCTCAATCAACTCGGTGTAATATGGTTTCAATACTTTCCAATCTGGAGGTGTTGGACATTTTGAATACAAGTCATATGGATTGAAGAGTTTCACCCACTTCAACATTTCACGATCGTGGTCGTCGAGTAAATGTTCGTAAGCTCCCTCGCGATGCCAAGCATAAAATGAGTGATAGCGAAGCATGTACAATCCGGATTCAGGAAGATGATCTTTCATCATTTGATAGATGTATTCATCATGGCCCCAACTCATGTGCACATTTCTTAAACCACAATTGGGTTCGTAAATGCCATATTTGGTATTGTACTTGGGATTGTTGTAATCGGGATTCTCTTTGAAAAATTCAGGATAAATAATTTTATCTGAGTAAGCGCAGCCAACAGGGAATGTATCACCTACCACGGCCCATTGAGGTTCCCCAAACAAACAAAGTACCTTACCCATATCGTGCATCAAACCCACTAATACCATCCAATCGGGATGTCCATCGCGACGAATGGCCTCAGAGGTTTGAAGCAAATGCTGGAACTGATCTAGATCTGTATCGGGATCTGAATCATCAACCAACTCATTTAAAAAGTCGAATGCATCCCAAATTGGCATTTCTTTCTTATCAAATGAAAGGTATTGCCTTCTTTTCTCCATTACAAAATCAAACGTTTGATATGTATGATTCAAACGGTAGAATTCTCTAACGGTATCGCGAGCAGGTTCTTCGTAATTTCTATATGATTCCGTTGCCTTTGCTGTCGCAATTTTTTCCGGATCGGGATAGCGCTCTAAGAGGTCGTCTTCCCACTCATCTAAACTTCCCAGTGGGTTGATTTCTTTGGAGCTGAATTCTTTGTTCTGCATGTGTTTCGGTTTAGTCCTTAAAATTAGAAAATTATTTGAATTCCAGGCATTTTGATCTCATTTTGACCATCAAATGACAGTATCTAGAAAAATATCCTTATTTTAATATCAATAACCTTTTCAACGATTGACATGAAGCTGCATTTTGCCGACTATCTGATTATTTTCATTTACTTCCTATTTGTTATAGCAGTAGGATTCATCATCAAAAAGAAAATCAAATCCAGCAACGATTTTCTCAACAGCGGACGAAATATTCCTCTTTGGATAACCAGTTTGGCATTCATTTCAGCCAATTTAGGCGCTCAGGAAGTCTTGGGTATGGTCGCTTCCGGAGCTAAATATGGTATCATGACGGTCCATTTCTACTGGGTAGGTGCGATTTTCGCCATGATCTTTTTAGGGGTTTACATGATGCCCTTCTATTACGGGAGTAAAGCCAGAAGTGTTCCGGAATACCTAAAGCTCAGATTTGACGAAAAAACGCGCGCACTCAACGCGATTACGTTTGCCATTATGACTGTCTTCTCCTCAGGAATATCCCTTTTTGCACTTGCCAAATTGCTGGAAGTTATACTAGGATGGAACTTTGATTTATGCATCTGGATTGCAGCTGGGGTGGTGATGGTATATACATTTTTAGGGGGACTCACCAGTGCAGTATACAATGAAGTACTTCAGTTTTTTCTCATTGTATTGGGACTTTCACCCTTGGTGATCGTTGCATTGCATGATGCTGGAGGCTGGGCAGGGATAAAGGCCAATTTGGATCCTCAGCTCACGCATGCTTGGAAATACATGGGCCATGCTGAAGACAATCGAATGGGCATCAATTTCATGTCGTTGATTTTTGGCTTAGGATTTGTGATGTCATTCGGGTATTGGTGTACAGATTTTTTGGTTGTACAACGTGCCATGATTGCCCGCAACATGAGTGCAGCGCAGCGTACACCCATTATTGCTGCCATACCCAAAATGCTTATGCCTCTTATCGTTGTGCTACCCGGCGTTATTGCCATTGCATTGATGTCTCCTGCATTGCAAGACAAGGGCTTTGCTATTCCAAAGGATGCTTCAGGTGGACTCGATTATACCATGACGCTGCCTTCTATGATTGCGCATTATTATCCCTCGGGATTATTGGGATTGGGTATAACAGCTTTAATTGCTTCATTCATGAGTGGCATGGCGGGCAATGTAACCGCTTTTAATTCGGTGTTTACATACGATATCTATCAATCTTATTTCGTTAAAAACAAATCCGACAACCATTACCTCCAAGTAGGAAAAATGATCACCTTGTTTGGAATCTTATTTTCAATTGGAACTGCCTACATCGCAGCGAGTTTCAACAACATCAATGACTTTCTTCAGTTGGTTTTCAGCTTTGTGAATGGTCCCTTGTTTGCTACGTTCATGCTTGGAATGTTCTGGAAAAGAACAACATCCCATGGTGCGTTCTGGGGGCTCTTGATGGGAACAGTGGCAGCAGCCATTACCCATGGATTAACAATTGCTGAAGGTAAAGGCGGATGGATTTCACCCATGTTCCCCATCACCAGTGGAATGGGACAAGCCTTTATTGTGGCATCCTTTTCATGGATCGCAAACTTCTTTACGACCATAGCAGTGAGCTTAGTAACCAAGCCGAAGTCGGACGACGAGTTAAAGGGTTTGGTCTATTCACTTACAGAAAAAGTATATGCCGCAGAACAAAAATGGTATTTGCGTGCCGGACCATTGAGCATTATTTTATTATTGATCACTATAATCTTGAATATTGTATTCTTCTAAATCAGTTGTATGCTTGAAAAATTAAACCAACTCAGTATTGTCATCGGAGTTTTTTTTATTCTCGTAGCTGTTGTTTTGTTAGGAGGATATTTTGTTTCGGAATCACTTGGGCATGCCATCAATTTATATACGGGAATTGGACTATTGGTGTTTGGAGTTTTCATGTTGATGGTTAAGGAAAAAGCTGAATAATATTTCCATTCTGATCACGCCAAAATAAACAACTATGGCAGCACAACCCTGGAGAAATGCAATCATCATTCGAATTGAAGATGAAACAGCAAGCACCAAACGATTCTGGATTCAAATTCCAGAGCTAGAACATTTTGATTTTATTCCGGGGCAGTTTGTGACCCTGGACTTGCCCATACACGAACAACCGAATAAACGATGGAGAAGTTATTCCATTGCTTCCGCTCCGGATGGAACCAATGTGATAGAACTCGTCATCGTTTTGTTGGAAGGTGGCTTGGGAACAACCTATCTCTTCAACGAAGCAAAAGTTGGAACTCAGTTTCCGTTGCGTGGCGCCCAAGGGCACTTTGTACTTCCAGATCCCATTACTACTGATATAATCA